>DATKVL010000175.1:0-5371 GCA_035530115.1 Dehalococcoidia bacterium
GCCAGTTTTGTCTAATATAAAGGGGACAACTATACCTATTAGTACAGTGCCAATATACGCCCAACCATCAATGAAGCCGGTAGCAGAAGCTACAATGCGTTGACTAGCAAACCTGCTGGGTACTGTCGTCACCAGGAATACGTGAGGTCCATAGACTAAGAATCCACTTAGCACAAGTAGCGCCAGCATAGCTATTCCAGACACGCCAGGTAAAACAAACATTACAACCGCCAAAGATATCGTGTATATGACAGTAAGGATATCCTTGTGAATTTTCAGCCTATTATACATAAGTGTGCCTATCACCCCGGCTAGGGGTATCAAAAATACATTCAATCCGACCTTCTCTATTGGCATAGCATGTTCTAGATATAAATACGTTGGAATCCAGATTATTACTCCATACCTGACCATATTCAAGAGACATAATGATATTGCACTCATAAATATAGGAAAGCTGACAGTGAGCTTTACTCTTTCCTTGAAAGGGCGAGGTATGAACTCTATCTTTGGTCTAGTTTTTAGTAACACCATGGCACGGAGGAACATTACTATTGATGCGACCCAAAATCCCCATTGCCAACCAAAAGTTCCGATTACAAAACCAGATATAATCCACACTACTGAGTTGCCAATTTGGTAGGAAGTGCCTAATCGTGTGGCATCCCTCTCAATGTTATCGGATGTAAGCGCATTGGCCCTCACTGTGGAGGACCACCCCATTGACTGAAACCCCCCATCAATGACCTCGCCAATCATTAACATCCAGAAAACCCCCGCCGCAAACCCAAGGAAGGCATTCATTACCGCCGAGCCTATAAGTCCAATAGATATATAAACAAAAGGGTTAAACCTCTCAGATAACTGCCCGTGAATGAACTGCCCAACGAGGTATGCTGTCATAAATCCGCTAGCAACCATCCCCACATTATAAAGTGTTAAATCGCGATAAGTTGCCAGAAGTATAGGGATTATAAGTGAATAATTAACCTTCCCAAAGTAGAAGATGGCATATGTCGACCACAAATTCCAAAATACTAGGTTGATCCTCGGCTTCCGTTGTTGCTTTGCTTCAGTCATCCTAGTCCCACACCTTTCTTGCCGTGTTGATGTCTTCGACGGTATCAAGCTCCATCCACTGACCTTTGATATCAACGTTAGAAATAGTGCAACCCTTGTCAATCAGTTCCTGGAACATGTCTGTTAAATATGCTTGCTCAACTGAGGGAGCGGCGTGGAATTGTGTTTTGCCGAATTCGGTTACTACTCTTCTATAGTTCGTTTTTAATATCTCAGCACCGGTATTGGTGAATTTTGCCAATCCAATGAATTCACCGTATGCTTCGTTTGGGTTAGTGGCCTTGCCGATTTCTACCACTCTATTGTTGCTGATAGTTACTTTTTCTGCCTCTTCTATAGGATGCTGAAAGCGCTTTTTGTAATGAGACTCCCAAGCTATATCAGTAACTATAGAAATATCAGCTTTGCTTTCTAATAATCTCCTCACAACACTTGCCTTGAAAAGGATATCGGAGTACGAGGTTACAAACTCGCCATCCATATCACTTTCGGCATACATTAGCGACTCCAATATATTGTTTCGCCTATAATTTTGATTATAAATATACTTCACGCCGGTATAATTGATTACCTCCTTTTTATAACCCCTGATAACTATTATTTCGGTTATCCCGCATTGATTGAATGCCTCTATTTGCCGTTGTAAGATTGTTTTGCCTTTTATCTCAAGCATGCATTTCGGCTTTTCATCAGTTAGTTCCGCTAAACGAGAGCTCATACCCGCTGCTATAATTATTGCTTTTACGTTTCTCTGCCCTTTTGTCTTATCGCTTTCAATTACATAATCAGCCAAAATTTCTCCCGCTAAATCGCGGACATTTCTATTTTTTGCTATCGCTTCTTGTTTAAGTTTAGCCCAGACCTCTGAATCAATCTCAATGTTTCTCTGAATTAAAGGCATTTGAATGTTCCTCCAACCTTATAAAAATAATCGACAATCATTATATTATTATATTTTCTATTAAACGTCAATATATATTTGGCTGGACCAAGCCGTAGGCAAGCTTTGTGAAATCTTTACAAACGCAGGAGTGCCGCATTACCTTCGGAAATACTCCATAGATATAACCACGGTAGCTGCTTCGGGCGCTGCGTTCATAACTCCTGACCGGGCAGACAATAACCTTGCCAGCGCCTCCGAAAAAGATGCCGCGCAGATATTGCGTTCAGCGCTATTACGACTTGTTGGAGAATAAAGAGTATGCTATCTTTTAGTCGCTATTTCACCATAGATGGTTCTGCCGATATCCGAGAATCGCAACGGACGCTGTATCTGATGCGCCGGGTACAGAGATGAAACAAAAATTAAGAGCTATTTTCAAAGGACCGGTGGTTTTCTATCCACTGCTGTTTGCTGTTTTTCCCATCCTGTTTCTCTATGTCCACAACATAAGCGAAACATCGGCAAGCCAAATCTGGCTGCCGCTGGTAATCTCGGTGGCTGCTACTCTGGTGTTATGGGCAGTCTTGAGCCGTATACTTGGCAGCCTGGCTAAGGCGGGATTTGCCACAGCTATATTCCTGGTCTTCTTTTTCTCCTACGGACGCCTTTATGACGTGCTGGAGCGAGTGGGCGATTTTGTGCCCAGGCACGCTTATCTGCTTGCCGGCATGCTGTTCGTCTGGGGCTGCTGCGTCTATTTCATCGGACGGGCAAAAAGGGATTTTCGCATCACCACCAGGTTGTTCAACATAACGGCGGTGGTGCTCATTACCATCAACCTGTTTAACATCGTCAGCTATCAAGTTAGACTAGCCGGGCTGGGTGATGTCACACCGGCGGAGACGTCGGAGACTACCGCCGACAATGCGACAGAGCTCAATACTCTGCCCGATACCTATTTCATCATCCTGGACGAGTATGCCCGTCCCGACACCATGAAGGAATATTACGATTACGATAACAGCGAGTTCATCGACAGCCTGGAAGATAAGGGCTTCTTCATAGCCAACGGCAGCGAAACGCGAACGCCGCTTACACCTCTGATAATCGCCCAAATACTGAACATGGACTATCTCGATTACGAACCATGGAGCGACGCTACCTACCGAAAGATAGCTTACAGCCAGGTGGCAAACTTCCTGAAGGCGCAGGGCTATCAATACATTGTTTTCGGAAACAACTTTGCAACATACACATGGGAAAAGTATGTCAAGGACAATGTCGACTTTTACCTCGGTTACTATGGATATAATAGCAGCAGTAGGGTGACTGAGTTTGTGCATATACTGTGGAACACCACCATGCTGCGGCCTTTCTATTATCAGCTTTTTGGGATTCAGTATGAACATAGCTATCGGAGCCAGACCTTGTACATGCTGGAGAAACTTAAGGCGCTGCCTGAACTGGAAGGCCCGAAATTTGTTTTCGCCCATTTCATTTGTCCCCACGAGCCCTTTGTGTTCGGTCCAGAGGGCGAGTACATCGCCCCTGCAAATTGGGATAATCATGAGGATAAACAGTTTTACCTAGGGCAATATATCTTCATCTCCGGGGAGATAGAAAAGGTGATTGATGTATTGCTGGAAAAATCTGAGACTCCTCCCATTATCATCTTACAATCGGACCATGGTCTTAGGCCTGGTTATCCCGTCGGCAACGATGAATGGCACAAGATATTTAACGCCATGTATCTCCCGGGCATGGATACCGAAATGCTGTATGATAATATAGCGCCGGTGAACACGTTCCGTCTGATATTCAACCAGTATTTCGGCGCCGATTATCCGCTGCTGGAGGATGATTAGGAACTGGAATTCGCCATGTCAGCAGGAAGCTGGCTCAAGACTCAAATGAAACAAAAGTTAAAAGCTATTTTCAAAGGACCGGTGGTTTTCTACCCGCTGCTGTTTGCTGTTTTTCCCATACTGTTTCTCTATGTCCACAACATAAGCGAAACATCGGCAAGCGATATCTGGCTGCCGATTGTAATCTCAGTGGCTGCTACTCTGGTGTTGTGGGCAATCTTGAGCCTTATACTCCGCAGCCTGGCTAAAGCGGGATTTGCCACAGCTATATTCCTGGTCTTCTTTTTCTCCTACGGCCGCCTGTATGAAGTATTAGAGAATTGGGGCGTTTTTGTACCCAGACATGCTTACCTGCTCCCGTCTGTGCTGTTCATCTGGGGCTACTGCGTCTATTTCATCAGCCGGGCAAAAAGGGACTTTCGCATCACCACCAGGATGCTCAACATAGCGGCGGTGGTGCTCATTGCCATCAACCTGTTTAACATCGGCAGCTATCAGGTTAAAGTAGCCAGGCTGAGTGCCGACACACCGGTGGAGTCGACGGAGCATACTGCCGCCGCCAGCCCGGCAGGGCTCAATACTTTGCCCGATATCTATTTCATCATCTTGGACGAGTACGCACATCCCGATACCATGAAGGAATGGTATGATTACGATAACAGCCAGTTTATCAACAGCCTTGAGGATAAAGGCTTTTTCATAGCCAGCGAGAGTAAAACGCGAACGCCAAATACCCAGCACGTACTCGCCCAGATATTAAACATGGAGTATCTCACATGGGTCTGGCACTGGGAGGAGGCAACAAGCCAGTGGACGAAAACCGCCCTGCCACAAATCGAAGTCGATCTGCCGAGCGAGGAAGCATATCAAATGATTGCAGACAACAGCGTGGTAGATTTTCTGAAAACGAAGGGTTATAGCTATGTGTATTTCGGGGCAACCTACGAGTTCGGCAGGTATCAACAGGGTATCAAGGATACGGCTGACCTCTATTTCAATTACTATGAATATGATAGCAGCAGTTTGGTGACTGAATTTGTGCATATCCTGTGGAACACCACTATGCTGAGACCTTTCTACCATTATGTTGCCGGGAGTCAGTATGAAAATTATAACAGAAGAGGGGTGCTGGGCACGCTTGAACATCTACAAAAGGTGCCGGATATAGAAGGTCCGAAATTCGTTTTTGTCCATTTTGAGTGTCCCCACGCACCTTATGTATTCGGTCCCACTGGCGAGCATATCGCTCCTGTGAATTGGTCCAACTATGAAGATAAACAGTTCTACCTTGGGCAGTATATCTTCATCTCCGCGGAGATAGAAAAGGTAATTGATGCGTTGCTGGATAAATCGGAAATGCCTCCTATTATCATACTTCAGTCAGACCATGGCCAACGGCCACACCATCCCGGCATAGTCATCGGCGGCGATGAATGGGAAAAGATACTTAACGCCATGTATCTGCCCGGCATGGATGCTGACATGCTGTATGATAATATATCGACGGTGAACACGTTCCGGCTTATCTTCAACCACTACTTTG
>DATKVL010000176.1:0-2684 GCA_035530115.1 Dehalococcoidia bacterium
ATCTACTTTGATTCCCTCTACGGCTCTCATCACCATTCCCAGTATCTCGTTATCTATGACATACTTCTCGTAGGACACGGTCATTGCAAATTCCATAAGCCCAGCAGCATCATGAATGAAGTTAGCTCCTGAAAGTGCACAGAGCAGGCTGGTCAAAGCAGACTCATAGCCACTCTGGGCATCGAGCGTTTTAGAATCGGTCATGCCGCCGGTAGCATAGAAAGGAAGTTGATAGAACTGTGCCATCTGTGCTCCAGCTGCGTTGAGCAAGCCCATCTCAACCGAACCTGCCAGGTACTTTAGGTTTCTCAGGTCAGTATTTGTAGCGACCGAGCCGAAGAGGACCGGTGTCCCCGGGTTTACAATCTGGGTGAGCATTACACCCAACAGCGAATCTACGGTTTGGACTAACAGGGTTCCGGCGAGCGTAACCGGCGAAGTGGCACCGCACAACGGTTCGGCGGGGCAAGCTACAGGTATGCCATTTCTGGCAATGGTTACGAGCAAGTCGCCATATGTCTTGTCTATCCTTAGTGGGCTTATGATGCATGCTATCATGGATATCAGGGGGCGCTGGCGAAGATTTTCAGCAGAACCGGCAACAATTTGTGCCATCCGTATCACCTGTTTTACACCAGCAAGTGTATAAACACCCCCCATAACATGCTTGGTGGTATTGTCCAGTCCGGCGAAAAACCGGTTCACGTCTACCTGTTCCAAAGGCAGTTCATTGGGATATGTCGGCAGCAGAAAAAAGTGGATGTTATCCAGCTTATCAACCAATCTGGCGATGCATTGCAGGTCTCCCATGCTTGCCAGTCTTTTCTGGTTAACGTCAGGCTGATAGACATAAAGTGCCGTGCCACCCGTTCCAGCGTACACTCGCCGCCCGCCCAAAATAATATCATGTGCTTCATCCTGTCCACAGAGTTTAATTTCCGATGGTGCCGCTTCAATAAGCCCCTTGACTTTGTCCTCATTCAGCCGCACCAAGTGCTTTTCCCAATCTACTCTGGCTCCAGCTCCCTCGAAAAGTTCCAGTGCCATGTCCGATTGCACTTCAAAGCCCACCTCTTCAATCACTTGCATCGCAGTCTGGTGCACCTTCAATATAGAATCTTCAGTTAGAATCTTGAAACTGCCTCCGTCCAGTCCTTTGCGAGTCATTATGCTTGTCTGTATCTCCTTCCCGGACAATCTTGTTTCGTGCAGGTCTTGCAAGGGTTGTAGTTCTCCACATTGGCTTTTGAGGGTCCGATACCGACAATGCCCGAAATTGACTTCTGAGGAATCATTAGACACTCCCCAGTCAAGCGAATCCCTACCGTATTACCAGTTAGAGCATAGAAGAGCATCCGTTGCTGACCAATGTTCCAGTCGCAATAGCCAGGGCTGAAGCGTCGGCTGGTGACAAGTCCCTGAGCCTTGGCTGCCTCCTTTATTCTGTCCTGGACAAAGTCCGCCACCTTCTCCACAGCATTCGACCCTATTGCATCCAAAACAGTTGCCTGGAGTATAAGCCCGTCTCTGGCTAGCTGAAATGCTGTCTCTTCCAAGTATTTGCCTATCGTAACTAAGAATATTGCCACCTGAGGACAACGCTCCAACAACTGGGCGATAATTCGGCTTTTGAAGATAATCGAACCTTCAATAAGGGAAATGGAGCCTCGAGCCCACTCCACATCCTTTATAACATATGAATATAACGGGTTAATAAGGGAATGAGCATGCTCTGCGTAGTCATCAATTAAAGAAGAAATACGGGCTGACAGATTCTGATCATCAGCATATCCTATGTAGTGGCACACTTGCTTTTTGTCGATTTCGATATCGACATCAACCCTATCGTCAGTGATAAACATACTACTATAACCTTCCTTTCATTCGGCATGCTACGAGTCAATGCTCTTGCTTCGCGTAAGACAAAATCCGGGGGAATAATGCGTGTTCGGCCGAGGGGTGATTTGGAGGAGTTTAGTGAAGATTAATTCTTTGTAATTTGGGAAACTCAAAAGTCAAGACATAAACAAAACTAACTTTGCATTATGAACAAGGCAATTAAGCTACTATCTGTGTGTAAAAAGCAGGTGGATAACCCCAGATTAAGCTCATCTTGCTTGCCTCACAACATATCATGTCCTCCTTCTGAGAATTTTTCCCTTTCCTGATCATAAACTGAGGAGATGATATCATAAAATTCACCTCTCTGTCCAACTGCAATTGGAATCATCTAAAATCTAACCAAGAGACTTTAGGATATAGCGCGGTTATTGTTATTCTGAAAGAGGTTAAACCGGGCTATGGGAAGAATGGATATGCACTCAAGGAAGAGGTTGTTTAAAAATGTAGTTGCCCAATAAATTGGGCAACCAAGCCTTATAAATCAGGCAATTACAAAAATCTGGACATCAGCCAATTTAAACTCACGCCACCTTCACCGCTGTTCCATAGGCTACCATCTCGGCAGCTCCAGACATCACCATCGAGGTTACAAACCTGGCACCTATTATGGCATTAGCACCCATCTTCTCGGCTTGCTCAATCATCCTCTGTAGCGCTTCCTCTCGAGCCTGTGCTAGCATTACGGTGTAATCCTTGACTTCACCGCCAACGATGTTGCGCAGACCAGCCATAAGATCATGCCCCATATGCCTGGCCCTGATAGTGCTGCCTCTAACCAAACC
>DATKVL010000177.1:0-5404 GCA_035530115.1 Dehalococcoidia bacterium
ATCAAAGCCACGACCACCAACGGTTTGGGCTTCATCGGCAGGGGAGAGGGAATGTCTGCCCAGGCTGTGGCTTTAGTCCAAAAGTAAAGAGCTAGAGAATTGAAGTCGTTGTTGGCGTGCTTGGTGATGACTCCGAGAAGGCTGTTCTGGATTATATAAAAGGCGAGTTAGCAACAGGCGATAATATATGTGACCATTAAGGATAACGGCAAAAAGGAGACAAAATCATTTTCCAGCGATAGCAATTTGAACCCTGGGAGGTAATTAAAGAGGCGAAATAGGGAACAAATGATTATTGTTGGTCTGACAGGAAGTGTGGGCACGGGCAAAAGCACGGTAACCAATTTTTTTAGAGAACTGGGGGCTTATATAATTGATTGGGATGAGCTGGCTCGGGAGGTAACCCGTCCCCACTTAAGAGCCTGGAAAGAAATAGTAGAGTATTTTGGAAAGGACTTCTTAAATGAAGACCTGACCATCAATCGACAGAAGCTGGCTGAGATAGTATTTTCCGACAAAGAAAAGGTGGCAAAGCTAAATCAGATAGTTCATCCCGAGGTGTTTAAGGAAGACGAAAGAATTACAAATGAGATCAAAAGCCTTGCCCCCGATGCTCTGATTATTAAGGACATTCCGTTACTGTTTGAGCTTACTCGTCCTATATTTGTGGACAAAGTAGTCGTTGTTTCTGCCAGTGAACAAACTCAATTAAGACGATTAGAAGAAAAGGGGATGAGTCGGGAGGATGTCCGCAACAGGATAAAATCCCAACTTCCCCTTGAGGAAAAAGTCAAATCTGCCGATTTTGTTATTAATAATGATGGTCCCCCCGAAGAGACAAAGAGGCAGGTAGAGGAAATATATTCTTTGCTGAGGAAAGGAAAGCAACATAAAAAGCAGAGATAAGGGGGAGAGCTTTCTGGAAAATAAGCCGCCGGTGACTAAACAGATTATCAGCAGGAGGTGATTTGGTGAATCAAATCGAGGCAAAACTACAAAAAGCACTGAACAAAGTGCTTGTCCCCGGGATAATGCGTAGCCTGGTACAGATGAACCTGGTTCGAAGCGCGGAAGTTAAGGATGGCAAGGCGAAAATAAGTTTGGCTTCAACTGCTATCCCTGACCAATATCATAGTTGGTTGAAGGACAAAGCAGCGGCAGCGGTTAGTGAGGTTTCCGGGGTGGAAGAAGTAACTGTTGACCTTGTCGAAGCCAGGCCCAAAGAACTTAATCAGATTGAGAAAATAATAGCGGTCATGAGTGGTAAAGGAGGAGTCGGCAAATCTCTGGTAGCTGGTTTACTAGCTACTTCTTTTGCTCGGGACGGAAAGGACGTGGGCATACTCGACGCTGATATCACTGGCCCCAGTATCCCTAAGATGTTCGGTTTAAATGCTCGCCCCAGCGGTAGCGAGACAGGTATTTTGCCCATATTATCGAGGGCTGGAATTGAAATTATGTCCATGAACCTGCTTTTGCCCAGTGAGGATGAAGCGGTTATCTGGAGAGGTCCCCTCATGTCTAAAGCTATCACGCAATTCTGGGAGGAGGTTCTCTGGGGCAAGCTGGACTGTCTCATAATAGACCTGCCCCCGGGTACTGGAGATGCCCCATTGACGGTGCTGCAGGCAATACCTATTTCAGGGGTAATCGATGTTTTTACCCCCCAGGAGTTGACTGAGATGATAGTCAAGAAGGCGGTGAGGATGGCACAAAAGATGAATGTTCGAGTTCTGGGAGTAGTGGAGAACATGAGCTATCTCGTATTGCCCGAGACCGGTAAGAGGCTGGAAGTTTTCGGCAAGAGCAAGGGGGAGGAAATGGCTAAGTCTTCCGGAGCTCCTCTTTTGGGGAGCTTGCCTATTGACCCGGAGCTAGCCAGGTTGTGTGATGAAGGAAAAATTGAGATGTATAGCTCAGATGCTGTGTCTGAACTTTTTGCCAATGTGGTCGCAGCTCTAAACGGGAAGAGTGAAGATTAGCTATACGCAGTCAGGCAAGCGGGCCTAGCCCGTGAAATCTTTTTTAGAGGAGTAGAGAAAATGGCAGAGGAATTTGATGACCCGTTCAAAGAACTGGAGCAATCCGTCATGGAGGACATGAAAAAGGGCTACTCAGAGAAAACGATTGACCATTTTCTGAACCCCAGAAATCTGGGTGAAATTCCCACCCCCGATGGATTTGGCAGGATAATTGGTCCCTGTGGGGATATTATGGAAATATACCTTAAGGTGAGAGATGGCAGGGTTATAAATGCTTCTTTCTGGACAGATGGCTGTGGCACCACTATTGCCTCGGGCAGCATGGTCACCGAACTGGCTAAAGAGAAGAGCGTTTTGGAGGCTCGGAAGATTACACAACAAGATATACTGGATGCCTTAGGGGGACTCCCTGAGGATAATCTCCACAGTGCCCTCCTGGCGGCCAATGCGCTTAAAGAAGCAATCAAGGACTACCTGGCCTTCAAGAACGAACCGTGGAAAAGAGATTATAGAAGTCTTTAGGACTTGAGGGATGAGGAAAAGGCATAGCCTGGAATTGAAGCCCATCGGGATAATTCACTCTCCTTACAAGAATAGGGAGGAAGCCCCTTATCCGGGGTATAAAAGTGAGAAGATTTCTCAGATAGAGGTATTTAAGGAATTCGAGGAAGGCTTAAAAGACATTGAGGGATTTTCCCATATTATCGTTATTTTTTGGTTTCATAAGTCTCAGGGATATCATCTATTGGTTAAGACGCCCTGGGACGATATTTTACATGGTCTCTTCGCTACCAGATCACCGCATAGACCCTGCCCCCTGGGGTTGACTGTCGTGGAGCTGGTAGCCAGGGAAAAGAATATCCTCAAGGTGAAGGGACTGGACGCCATAGACGGCACCCCTCTTTTAGATATCAAGCCCTATGTTCCTTCAATAGACGAAAAGCTGCCTATCAAATTTGGCTGGCTTGAAGGCAAGCTGGGAACGGAAAGATGCTGACAGTAACTCATATCCTCATATTGCTGGCTGCCGGGGCAGGCACTGGTTTTGCCAGCGGACTGCTCGGAATTGGCGGCGGAGCCGTTATGGTTCCCGTCATTTACTGGCTTGCCCTGGCTATGGATGTCGCTCCGGATATCGCCATAAGAATAGCCTTCGGGACAAGTTTACTGGTGATTTTGCCCACAGTCATAAGCGGGAGCTGGAGGCATAATAAGAAGAAGGCCGTTCGCTGGAAAACCGCTTTGATCTTGGGCTCATCTGCCCTGGTCGGGGGCCTGGTTGGGGCTAGCCTGGCGGCCCATCTTCCTGAAAAAATACTAACGGTAGGCTTTGGTGGACTGATTCTGGCTGTTGCCTTATGGATGGGCCTGGGAATAATGCCCAAGTTGGGAAGAGAGGATGCGGAGCCACGGGAAAATCTCGTGCTTGTAGCTGCTTGCGGTTTTCCTATAGGCATAGTAAGTGGCTTGACTGGGATTGGCGGCGGTGTACTAATAGTCGCTGTGTTGGTGTTAGCATTGAACTTTCCCATGCACACTGCTGTAGGAACATCGGTGGCTTCAATAATACTTGCCAGCCTTGGTGGTATTGTTGGCTATATCGTAAACGGACTCGGGGTATCTGGATTGCTGCCCTATTCCCTAGGCTATGTGAATCTGCCCATATGGTTATGCCTGGCAGCTACCAGCATACCCGTGGCCCAGCTTGGAGCCCGGGCAGCACACGCGCTGCCGGCGAAACCGCTAACGTATATCTTCATTGCTTTCATGGTCTACGCAAGCCTAGAGATGCTTGGGGTTCTTGACTGGATACAAGGTCTCTAGCTCCAATAGGCACCCAGAATCAGCAAGGGCGCCTACCAGTCTACCAGAGTACGCTACATATGTCTTTTAGAAAATCGAACCGGGTAGAGTAAAGGCAGCCGAGGAGCAGTACCCCCAGAATTATCAGTATTGCTGCACCTACCGGTCTGAAATACTTCGCATATCGCTCTCCCAGGTTTGAACTCAGTGCAAAAGCCGCTGTGCCGAAGATAACCAAGTCGTCGAGCATGAAGAAGAGAACATACAGCAGGATGTAGCCATAGTATTGGAAGGTGGTGAGACTAGCCAGGGATAGAACATGAGTGAAAATCGCCGGAATTGCCGCTGAACAGACGAATTCGATAGAATTTACCGCAAAGGCCAGAGCTATAATTCCCGCTATCGTTCCCAGGGTTATGGGGGAAGACACAATCTTCTGTATTCTGGTCATCGTCTTTTTTCGGGATTCCTCGCCTGTAACTTCACAGACAATGGCGCCTTTTGTCTCTATGAATCCCCTTATTTGCAATATCCCTCCACCCAGCGCTACCAATCCAATCACAGTCGTCACTGGCCTGACGTAGCCGATGAACAGGAAGGCATTGAGCCACGCTGTCATGAACAGAAAATACAGGACTCCTGAAGCCAAAACAAAAGAGCCGACAATCAGCCATATTCTTTTTCTATCTCTCAAGGTCGCTATTAGGGATATAAGATAAATGAGTACCCACATAGCACAGGGGTTGAAGCCGTCAACAAGGCCCAAAATTACGGCCAAAGCTGGAAGCGAATAATCACCAGGTACAATTTCCCCCCAGATGGGCAATTCGATTCCATCTCCGGGTTCTTCACCTGCTGGCGGCGGGCAGTCCCCCGCCAGACATTGTTGCAAAGCTTCCTCAATTGCTTTGCCCGTCGTTTCCTCGGATTCCCAACCACCAAATACTTGATTTCCGAAGATTGTTATCGGAAAGTCTGGCTCGTCTTCTATCCCTAGCTCGTCAAGCATCACAGACAATAGGGCACTTCCTGCGGGTGTAGTGGCGTCGTGACGAGTAATGTTAATTGAGTAGGTATTCTCTAGTTTTTTATTAAATAGCTCTTGTTCCTCACAGTGTGAACAGCCGGGGAGATAAAAGAAATTGATGTCACCTGTAACCGCCGTTCCCTGACTCGTGAATGCGATGACTATTCCTAAGATTATCAGGGATATAATAAGGTATCTCCTGAAGCGGTCCTGGAAAGTGTTTCTCAAAAAATTGGTCACTCTGTTGTACATTGACAAATGCCAACTCAAAATAGCCTCCGCTGTTCCGGATTTTCAATATGAAAGGCACATGATGTGCAGGTCGCCACTTGGAAAACTATACCCTTAGCTAAAATCGCTATTTATCTCCTAACATCACCAACCCACACAATCTTTGCAAGGCACCACCTCGAAAAATATGCTCTTCCTGACCCAATTATCTATGTCATCAAGCACTTTTACCGTGACTGTAAAGTCGCCTTCCGTATTCGGGGCAGTCCAGGTAATCATAGAGCCCTCCCCGGAAATATTGCCGCCTGTGCATGACCATTCGTAAACCAGTTCGCCGCTCGTGTTTGAAGCAATGCACTCA
>DATKVL010000178.1:0-9617 GCA_035530115.1 Dehalococcoidia bacterium
ATAGGTGCTTCATCGAAATCCAACTGCTCATAAATTTCCTCTTGCCAGCCCTCAGTGGAAATATGCTGGTGGAAATATCCTTGGGGGTACATAAAGCCAACCCCGACAAGGGGCAGCCCCAGGTCACATGCCTCCTTGCACGTGTCGCCAACTAAAACTCCCAGTCCACCAGCATATATGGGAAGGGAGTTATGTATGGCAAATTCCATTGAAAAGTAGGCAACGGGGCTGTCTAAGACATTGGGATATTTGGTAGCAAACCAGCTATCCTTGTCTGACATCTCAGCGTCGAAAGCCGACATCACAGAATCATATAGGTTGAGAAAAGCGGGGTCAGTGGCAGCCGCTGCTAACTTATCGGTGCTTATCTCGCGTAATTGCTTGACCGGGTTGTGCCCACCCAGCCGCCATAGTGGGTAGTCCAGAGCCCGGAACAGGTCACGCGCCTGGGGGTGCCAGCTCCACCAAAGATTATTAGCTAGCTCCTCCAGTCTGCCTATTCGCTCAGGTAACTTCGCTCCTGATAACATGTTTCCCCAAAATATGTTGCTAAGACGCCCGCTCAGGGCTCTTTCTTCGTCTACTGCAAAGGAGTGTCGACAATTCTTTCTAGTTGGTCGGATATTATAGCAGAACACTGCTTGTGTTATCATATTAATAACTACATTCTTTGGAGGCTAAAATGGATGGCAAACTAATGTTGACTGAAAAGGAGAGAAGGTTGAACGGGCCATGGCTGAGCTTCCCAAGATTTCTGGTAATATTTACTATTGAGCAACTTTTGCCAAGTTTAAGGAGGCGACGATGATAAAGTATACCTTCTATCTAGGACCAGATGGGAAACTGTTGGATCAGCTAGGCACGGAACAAATCAGGAGCTTTCTGGCAACTGGGGAGGGGTTGCTCTGGGTTGATATGGAGAATGTGACGAACGAGGATGCCGAGGTACTATCCAATGTATTCCGTTTTCATCCCCTGGCAGTGGCAGACTGTATTAGCAAGGATATACATCCACCCAAGATAGATGATTTTGAGGACTACTTATTTGTTATCGTTCATGGCATCAATTACCACATCGAGTCTGAGGTAGTGGAGACCACAGAACTCGCTCTCTTTCTGGGAAAAAACTACGTGGTCACCAGCCATGATGTACCCATGAGGTCGGTTTCATCTATGGTGGATCGCGTTCAAAAAGACGGACGCCTTATGCGCAGGGGAGTCGATTTCCTGGCTCACGACCTTATCGATACTCTGGTGGACAACATCATGCCTACTATCGAGGAGATGGATGAGAAGAATGATCAACTCGAGGCCGAGGCACTTCACGAGCCGAAGAGAGAAACACTGATGTTGATTATGCAGCTCAAACGCAGCATACTGGCGCTGACGCGGGTTCTATTGCCTCAGCGGGAAATAATGAACGGGCTAAGCCGCGGCGAATATGCCCTGATAAGCGAGCGGGCTCAAATATATTACCGCAACATTTATGACCATTTGGTGCGGATTGAGATGCTCACTCTTGGCCTCAGGGATATGACCGAGAGTGTACTGAGCACTTATCTTTCTTCAGTGTCCAACCGTATGAATGAGGTGATGAAGGTACTAACAATCATAGCCACTATCTTCATTCCGCTGACCTTCGTCGCCGGCATTTACGGCATGAACTTCGCAAATATGCCGGAGCTAGAGTGGAGGTACGGGTACTTTATCATCTTGATTGTAATGGCAGTAATAGGTATCTCTCTGGTAGTCTATTTCAGGAGGAGAAAGTGGCTCTAAAGTTACCGAATGAAGAATATGTCTCTGGCATCTGAACTGAAAGGCGAAGCGATTGGGTACCCGCAACCTTCTACACAGGCAGTGCTATTCATGGTTCAGCAGAACCTAACTTGGAGGTGTTGAATATGGCTTATGTAGGCATTTTGTTGATAGCTATTCTAGTTTCTTTCATCGTTGTCCGAATTGGAGGCTTTGCCCTCCAGTTAACCGGGATAGAACCTGATGTAGCTAGATTTCAGGCGTTATCTGCTTTCTCAGGAACGGGCTTCACGACGAGAGAAGCAGAACGGGTGGTGGGAAACAGAACCAGGCGCAGAATTGTGACCATTCTCATTATACTGGGAAATGCCGGCATGGTCACTGTAATTGCCACTTTAGTGGCATCTTTCACTCAGGTGAGCGGTTACGCGTGGTTTTTCATTCGCCTGGCCATAATAATTGGAGGCATATTCGGCCTCTATCAACTAATTATAAGAAGCAATTTTGGCCGTCGGATTCCTGCCTGGCTGCAAAGGCCAGTTATGAACCGAATTCTTAAAGAAGCTCCAGCGGCTGAGGAAATATTCCATGTAGAGAAGGACTGGGCTATTAGTCTTGTTATGATAAAAGGAAGCTCGAATATCATTGGCTTGTCTGTGACTGATATCACCGCGGAAGAGGATATAGAAGTCCTTGCTATAGACAGGGCCGGTACTTACCTGACCAGGCCGAATTGGGACGAGAAAATCGCGGAAGGAGACCGGCTTCTGGTTTATGCGAATAGAAAATCTGTGAAGCGAATTTTGGGCTAGTAACCTTGCGAAGAGGGAATACCGCAAATTAGATTATTATTCCAAGCATGAAAGGAGACAAATGTGAATATTCTTCTTGCCGTTGATGGCTCTCCCCACTCTGAAGCCGCCATCGGCTTGATTAAGGCTCTGAAAATAGGGAAGCAGGCTGAGGCAACAATTCTGACTGTGCTCCCGGAACATGTCTTTTTGGGCGGGCATACTTTGGTTGACCTTTTGGGACGCTCCACTGCGCTGAAGACCCAGCTACGAAAAGCTGAAAAAGAAAGGGCATTAGAGTTGCTTGCCAAGCTATCGAAGTCGCTTTCCACTCGGGGGTTGAAAGTCGAGACCATGGTCCGCAGAGGAAGCCCTGCCGATGAAATTATAAAGGCATGTCAAAGCATTGGGGCAGATCTTGCCTTGGTGGGGCTCAAGGGCACAAGTGATGCCCCTGAGTTTCTATTAGGCGGTGTTGCTCATAAGGTGATCAAATATGCGCCGTGTAGCGTGCTGGTAGCTAAGAAGGAAAGCAAAGCTATCAATAGAGTACTGGCGCCACTCGACGGTTCGAAACACTCTGATGAAGTGGTGCGGTTCTTACTGCGGATGCCGCTTCCGCCCCATACGGAAGTCTATGTCATGATGGTAGTGCAATCTTTTGCCGCAGCATTTGTCAAAGCATACACCTTAGACTTAGAACGCGATCGGCAAATAATTGCCGAGCTTCAAAAAGCTGAAGAGGAAGCCGCTGAACGACTGATGGCAGAAGCGGAAAGCCAGTTCCGCAATGGCGGATACAGGGTCTCAGCCATCGTTGCCCGCGGTGACCCTTCTCAAGAGATCCTGCGGGAGGCTGCCCAACGAAATGTGGACTTGATTGCTCTGGGCGCCAAAGGTCTTACTGGAGTTCGCGGTTTCTTGCTTGGCAGCGTGGCTCAGCGTATAGCACGATATGCCAAGCCATCTGTGCTCATAGTAAGGCCACCAAAAAAATAGAGAGCTATTAAAGAAGTGTTTGAGCATTGGGTGACGAGGCTGCCACTTTATATCCTTTTATGGGACAAAGCGGGGTCGATGGGAAGTTTGTTAATATACATGAGTTAAAAGGAGGGATATGTGCTGTTAGAAGATACTAGGGGTAATAGAAAAAAATCCGAAGTAAATATCGGGCAGATGGAGATAGACGACATTGGCTCCGTTTACCACCTGGGAGAGAAGCTCTTCACCAGCGAGGAATTCCCGATTCTCTACCGTACCTGGGATGCCTATGAAGTAACCGACCACTTTACTTCTGACCCGGATTATTGCCTGGTAGCCGAGGCGCAAGGGAGCGTCATTGGCTTTATCCTGGCCACCACAATTGAGAAAGAAGGCACCGCCTGGAAAAAATATGGGTATGTGAGCTGGATAGGAGTGGATGAGACTTTCCAGAGGACGAACTTGGGCCTTCGCCTCTATAAAAGGCTGGAGGAGAGGTTCAAGGAGGATGGGGTGAGAATGATAATAGCTGACACCGAAGCTAATAACGAGGGGGCTATTGCTTTCTTTAAGGCCATAGGCTTTTCTCCCAGCCGCCAGCATCTGTGGCTTACCAAGACTCTCCGCCGACCAATTAAGAAGGATGCCAAATCAAATCTTACCTCATCAAAAACGCAGAATCATAGAAGCCCTAGCGTTGATAGGAGACAAAAACTATGATTTCTCTGGTTTTCAAGAAAAATCTCTAATGATGCCGAATCCTGGTGTATCGAAGCCAATGATAGAGCACAGAATTTGGGAAAGAGAGCGATATGGAGACACCTCTGGATAAACCAATGGACGTGCAACCCAAGAGGCTAAAAAATCTCTTGAAAGACCTCGTGGACATATATAGTCCTACTGGCAAAGAAGGAGAAATTCTTAAGTATGCAGAGAAATACCTGAAAAATCAGAACCTCCCGGTAAGCAAACAAGAAGTTGATGAGAATCGTTTTAACCTGATAGTGTTGCCTGAGAAAAGAGATGAAATAGCTCTTTGCTTTGTGGGACATCTAGATACCGTCACCGCCCATGACCTCGACGATTATGGCTTCCGTGAGGAGGGAGATATGGCATTTGGCTTGGGTACCGCGGACATGAAGGCAGGGTGTGCTGCCATGATGGAAGCATTTGCTGTGATGGCTGAGAGGGGAGAGCCTGTTCCGCCTGTCGGCCTAGCTCTAGTAGTAGACGAGGAGGAGAACAACAAAGGTATCAAAACTCTAGTTAATGAATACAGCTTCCCCTGGGCAATAGTCGGTGAGCCCACAGGGCTGGTACCTTGTCTTGGTCACTACGGTTACCTTGAGATTATGTTGCGCACCCAGGGCAAAAGAGCACACTCGGCTATGCCTGAGCTTGGACAGAATGCCATTGAGAACATGTTAAAGCTGCTCCTACAAGTTACGGATTATATTAGCTCCAAGGCCCATGGATTGGTTTACAACATTAGAGAGCTATCCGGTTTTCCTGGAGGCTTCGTAGTGCCTGACAGCTGTGAAGCTTGGCTAGACCTGCATTTGCCGCCCAATTCTAGAATTGACATGCTCAAAACAGAGTTCGAGCGGTTATTAGAAGTGGCGCGCGAAAATATTCCTAATCTGGATGTCCAGCTCAGCTTTGAAGACACGTATTCCGGCTATCAGATTTCCCAAGAGAGGCCTTTGATAAAGAAGTTGAAAGAAGTTTATAGAAGGATGTCTCTTCCCTGGGAAGCTCAGGACTTCAGGAGCCATTCGGATGGAAATGTGCTCTGGTCTGCTGGAGTTGATCCTATTATATTAGGCCCCGGGCGCTTAGAAACAGCTCATACTGCGGAGGAATCAGTGTCCTTTTACCAGGTGCTAAAGGCGGCCCAACTATACTTAAATTTTGCCCTGTCCATATGAATCTCTATCACCTGGATAAGGGCATAATCTCTTCCGAATATGGTCAGGTCAGCTTGATTTGACAGTCTTTTTTCGTCTCCTCCAACCTAGCGCCCCAAGAAGGTCTCCCACAGCGGTTTCATCATGGCCGGGATGGCGAAGAGTGAGGTCGAGGTTGACTCGATAGCGATTGCGCCGTCCTTCTCGTTTCTTGTCGATGTAGCCGGTGTCCAGCAGGTCAGCAATTATCTTTCGCGTTGTCCTTTCTGTGATGTCAATAGCATTAGCCAGATCCCGGGCAGTTATTCGGGAGTGGCGAGCGATATAGCTCAATACCAGAGCATGATTGGTGAGAAATGTCCACTCCGGCATATTTCACCTCCTTTTAATAAATTTTTATCAAAAATTTGCAAATTTCCCGACAAAAGTATTGACAAACAACATGTTAGCTGTATAATGATATTCTACATGATTGATATTTCATTATTCAATTATCATGAGTTAAACATGGTGTTTAAATATTCATAATAACATCTTCATTGGAAGAATGAAAGCCCTACATTTAATTTTTAGAATTAGAAAAGGAGGTGATTAAAGGTGCAAAAGAAGCCAGGCAAACCCGGCCCCAAAAAGTAAGTAAGCCCTAGCCGGGGGCATAGGGGTGGGAAGGGTTATTCTCCCGCCCCTGATATTTGATGGAGAATTCTCTCATTCTCGAGAGAGAAAAGGTAAGACTATAGTAATATTGTTTATCCTGAGTGTGGGTAAATCTGGGCAACTTAGAAACCAACCGAAGGAGGAATAAATATGTTTGGCAAAGGGAAAATTAATATCGCAATTCAAAAGAGCCACTATGCTCCGGGGGATATTATTTCCGGCGATGTTGCCTTGACATTAAAGAAGCAAGTGAAAGCGAGGGAAGTGAGTATATCCCTAATTGGGGAGCACAAGATCACAGAGACAACCCCACGCGTTGGAAGCCCGATGGGCGGTGGGGGAATGTCGATGTCAACGACTACGAAGACCGTGCGTATCTATGACTTCAAGCAGCAGCTAGATAGCGAAAAGGAATACAACCAGGGACGAGAATATCACTTTGAGATAAAGGTACCAGCAGATACTCTGAGCATGCGACCACAGATATCAGAAGTGGAAGGCAAGCTAGGCCAAGTGCTGAAGGTCGCACAAACAGCGGCGGCGATGACGGGCGCAATTCCGTTTCAACGAATCAAGTGGTACCTGTTGGCCAAACTCGATATTCCCGGTGGACTGGATATTAGCAAAAAGGTTGATATAACAATTGGCTAGGTTGAGTTCTCTCGGACCGAGAAGACAGCCATAGTAGGCTTGGAGGTAGTGGTTTGAGTGGCAATGATTGCCTGGGTGGTTATCGCAAGCGTTTCTGAAAGGAGGAAGAAGTGAACAAGAAGAAGCTGATAGGAATCATCGTAGCGTGTGTCGTAGTGATTGTGGTTGTAGTGGCAGTAGCACTACGCCCACCAGCGGGGAATGGCGGCCCGACAGATAATGATACTGAGGTTGCGTTCGCAGACTCCAACCTTGAAGCAGCGATAAGAGAAGCTGTTGGCATACCTGAGGAGACTATCTACTCTGAAGACTTGGAGGGGCTCACAGCGCTTGCCGCTGACGGGAGGAATATCGCCGACCTTAGCGGGCTGGAGCACTGCATCGACCTGACACATATAAGCCTGTCGCATAACCCAATAGGCGATATCTCATCGCTGGCGACCCTCACCAACCTGACAACGGTCTACCTTGAGGACAGCCAGATAACCGATGCCTCAGCCCTGGCGAACCTCACCAGCCTCACATGGCTCGACCTTAGTGACAACCAGATAAGCGATATCTCACCCCTAGCCAACCTCACCAGCCTGACAACGCTCAAGCTTTGGAACAACCAGATAGGCGATGTCGTGCCTCTGGCTAACCTGACCAACCTGACGGAACTGGACCTTAATGACAATCAGGTGAGCGACATCTCACCGCTGGAGGGTCTCATTAACCTGACAAGGCTCTGGCTGCACGGTAACCAGATAAGCGATGTCTCGCCTCTCAGCGGTCTCGTAAACCTAACAATGCTTGGGCTTATGCAAAACCCGCTAAGCGATATCTCGCCACTTGTGGACAACCCAGGGCTGGGAGAGGGAGATGACGTGATTCTAGTCAACAATCCATTGAGCGAGGAGTCCGTCAACGTACACATACCTGAACTCGAGGCAAGGGGTGTGACTGTCGAATACTAGAACTTGGGCGACTGAGCTAGGGCAAAATCACTATTCAGGTATCATAAATGTAAGTGAAGTAATGGCACTCACAGTTCGTTCCAAAATACGTGGTGTTAGGCTACTCACGGCAGTTGTGATTCTGGCCGTAGTCGCAGCATTAGCTGCAGCTACTGTGGTGGCAGCGGTCTATCTGCCTCAGATAGCTATATGGGTGCCTATTATCACTTTGGGGCTGGCGCTAGCTCTGCAAAAATACACCGCCAGTTTTTTAGCTTACTTTGCCATCAGCTTCTCCAATATTTATGGCATAGGAGATAGAATTCGCATTAATAACGTAAAAGGTGATGTGCGAAAGGTGGGACTACTCCATACTATTCTAGAAGAAGTTGGAGAAGACGAAAAGCTAGGAGGTGAACTCACGGGCAGGTTATTGCATGTGCCCAACATGCTGGTTCTAGACCAGCCTGTATTGAATTACTCAAAGGACTATTCAGTGCAGTCTGAGACTATTTCTTCTGACTATATGTTTGATGAGGTTCGTATCCCCCTCACCACTGATAGTAATGTAGAGAAGGCTAGTAAGCTCCTGGAAGGTATCTTAAAGAGCCAGGACGAAGTCTATTTGAGAGAGGCCGGCCGAGTATTCCAAGATGGCTATCCTCAGTTTCTGAACGAAGCCACGAACAGCCCTCGCGTCCTCATCCATATTGAACCAGAGCACATCTGGATTAAGGGCAAGTTCGTGGCTCCATTGCGGGGTCGCAACGACTTAAGAAGCAGGATCCTGTTGCAGTTTCTCAAGGAAGTAAACACGCACTCCGATATAAAGCTGGCATAATGGACTACACAGCAGATTCGGTAGCGTATAGTGTTCCTTACATGCTGCGACTCCTTTTGATTTTGGTTTGAGAATTTCTATAGTATAATGTAAACATAGTATCAAGTCAGGAGGTGAGCGAGTATGGCTAAGATTATCAAGATTAGCAAGGAGGAAGCAAACAGACGTTTGGGGGATGTGCCGGACGAGAAACGCTTCTGGTGTCATGACGGTAAACTTGTTAAGAACCTCAGGGAGTTTGAAAAAGCTCTAAATGACATGAGTGACGAGACTTTCCATTACCATTCGGGTGGGGGGAGAAAAGATTTCAGTAGCTGGATCAGAGACGTGGTGGGGGATGAGAAGCTGGCGAAGGACCTGAGCAAGGCGAAGTCCCGCATCCAAGCTAGCAAGACAGTAGCACAGAGGATTTCCTTTCTGAAAAGCAAAATATAAGAAAGTTTAGGAACTTCACAGCGGCGCGCCTTATCGGGGACTTAGAGCAATTTGGGGTTTTTTCTCATTTTCCATTCTTCAGGAAAAAGCTCTTTGAATGCCGTGGGAAACTTCGGGGGGTAAATTTCGTACAGGTGCTGGTACATGGTCAGGATCATGGCATCTATGTCATTTATATAGCCCCAGGCACGCTGTATATGGTCGGTGGCGACAAAGATCTCTCGGCAATATCCCTTCAGCTCTCGAATAAGGCGATTCAACGTTTCGCCCTTTCCATCAGGAGTGACTGCCGATTCGACGGAGCGGCTGGCTTCGAGTGCGCGCTGAATAAATTCCGTGGCGACCACGCGGTGGCTCTGTCCCCTCTTAATTTCCAGCAAGGCTGCTTCCTTCTGCTCACCAGCAAGACCACCCTCCTCAATGCCAGTTCTCAGGTAATCAAATCGGGTATCAAGAAGGAATTCCAGAATGCGCTCCGCTCCCATGTAGGTGATATCACCAGGGTGCACGTATCTGGTGCCAGCAAAGGCACTGTCCTCAGGCGCAGTGCCGAGAAGAAGTTCCGAAAGGCGATAGCCGTGTAAGAAGGGCCGCTTCTGGCGCCCCTCTTCAGGTCGCCAGCCCCAGTTGCAGGCTCGCTTCATCAGCCGGTAGTGCAAGG
>DATKVL010000179.1:0-1444 GCA_035530115.1 Dehalococcoidia bacterium
TATAACCGTGAGTCAGGGGCTATGTGGGTGGGAACGGGGTGAAGATGCCTACTCTCTTATTTCTCGCGCTGACGAGGCTCTCTACAAGGCTAAACAAAAGGGGCGAAACCGAGTGCAAATTTTGCTTGGCCCAAGCCTAAGAGACAAAATTTAGCCCAAATTTATCATCTCACTATTCAATTCCTTCTGGTGTCGCCCCTAGCCTGTAAATCGGCAATACTGTGACGGATATGGCAGAGCCGATTTATCTTCTTGCCCGTCAGATGGGACTTGGCTGTAAGTATATCCCCATATCCTTTGAACTCTGGGTCGGTGATTGTGTCATAGGTCTTGGCCAGGACATTGACCGCACCCTCCAGTCGGTGATGGTCACGGTCTATAAGCTGGCCGTTCATATAAACATTCCGCCTCATCTTGCTCAATCTTTTTCGGTATTCACTCGACGTAATCACTGTGCCCCCATTACCGAATTCAAAATATTTTGCTATATAGCAGAGCCGCCATCCACAACCAAAACATGTCCGGTAACGTAGCTGGAAGCGTCAGAAGCCAGGAAAATCACAGCCCCAACCATCTCGTCAGGTTCGCCTACACGCCGCAATGGAGTCCTCGTCATAACAACTTGCAGAATATCCGGGTTACTCCAGAGTGTTTCGCTGAACCGAGTTTTGATCAGCCCCGGCGCTATCGCATTCACCCTGATATTATACTGAGCCCACTGCTGTGCCATCACTTTTGTTGCCATAATCACCCCAGCCTTACTTATGGAGTAAGCCGGCAAAATGTCGGGGGTAATCCCAGCTACTGAAGCGATATTGATAATTTTACCCCCACCTTGCTCTTTCATCAGCCTGGCTACCGCCTGGCTGAGAAAGAATAGTCCTTTCAAGTTGAGATTCATAATGGAATCCCACGCACGCTCTTCTATATCTATAGCCTGGTCCATGGTCGGGTTGGTAGCAGCGCCGTTCACCAGAATATCAATTCTGCCAAGCTCATCTTTTACCTTCAGGACCAGACTATTTATCTCATCCATCCTGCCCACATGTGTGGCCACAGCCATTGACCTCCGCCCCAATCCTTTTATCTCTGCGGCCACCTCCTCAAGGTCCGGCAATTTGCGGCTGGTTACAGCTACGTCAGCACCAAATTTGGCAAGCCCCACAGCAATAGCCTTCCCGATACCTCGACTGCCACCGGTCACCAGGGCTACCTTACCTGATAAAGAAAAACTCTCCGGGGAAACACTCATTGCGCACCTCCTGAAAAAGATTTATCAGCTTTGATAAAAAGCCGACACCAAAGTATATATTACAGAGTAGGCGATACGCAACTTGCCCACCAGGTAATTATCTGCCGTACCGGGCATTTCGCCTCCCTCTTCACAATGACAGAAAGTGGAGGCAAGTATTTGACAAATATTAAGGACGACTGTAGCATCTGC
>DATKVL010000180.1:0-4269 GCA_035530115.1 Dehalococcoidia bacterium
TTTTTCATTCTCATCCTTTTCCTTCTGTTTAGCTATATAGTCTAAATAATATTGTGATAGTCCCTCTAACGTTGCCAATATAGGTTTACTAGAACCTGGCTGTTCCTCCTGCGCTTTTTTGATTTCTTCTTGTAAGCTTGCTATGCGTGTAAGTGTAGCTTCTATGCTATTCGTTCTTTTAGCAGTGTTTAATGATATCATCAAGCTATTAAAGCCTAACCCAACTGAGAGAACACCCAGTGCATAAGCATTAAACACGGTTTCCCCACTGAACCGACCAATAATTCCTAAAATTACCGCACCAATGCTGAAAGCACATACACTAATCAATAGTCTCCACTTCATTTTTTCTCTCCTTTAAATTTTATTTCCTTTGATAGTCCAAGCTGAGAAATAACTTCCAATTTATAGTTGTCCAGATTATAGCACCGTGTTTTGTTTTTCAACTATCGAATATTTACAGCTAAAATATGTCCCACATCCCTATTGACCTTCTCCCGGTTCTCCAGTATCGTCTCGCATCTCAAAGAGAAGAAGGAGTGATTAAATGTCTAGTACAATTAAACAAGCGATTGGTGGATTTCCCTGGTAATAATCTAGTTTCTCTTTGCCCTCAGTGCTATAATTTTTGAAAGTAGCCAGTACTTCTAAAAGGAGGTATTCATGGAACCCGTGTGGATAGCCATTTCAATCATTGCCCTGGTTGTTATTGTGGTTCTTTTGCTTATAGCCAGGGGAAGGCAATATCAACAACCCTCAAACCTCGCTATACTCGGTATGTCCTTAGTGGTTCTGGGGATTATTTTCGGTGATTCTCGTCTGATAGGTTACTCTTTCATAGGTGTCGGAGTTCTTCTTTCAGTAATTGAGGCTATTAGAAACAGAAGATAATAATTTGAGGTAGGCTTTCTGTCAACATTAATGATGACTAATCGATATTGCCAGGCTGTGGGGTGCTATGATGCGGTGGAGTCTCACAAGAGCTAAAGGCCGGCGGACAGCCTACGCTAAACAAGATATTTTTAGGCAAGTAAGATTTCTATATAGTTTGCAGTTCTGTAGGGGGCCTCTCTAGAAAAAGAGGGTTTTAAGCGACCGATAGAACATTGTGAAAGGCATTATGTATCTTAAATGTTTTACGGTGAGGAAGAATGTTATCATCCCATACAATCTTAGTCATTATAGACGATTCAGTTGGCGTGATAGGGAAATGGTAGTTATGGTTTCTGATTCCATAACCCATAAAACTTGACTCGATAAGAAAATTGATAGTTTTGTAGATATCTCCTTTCTTTATTCTGGCCTTGATTAGTCGCTCTTCAACCTCTTCCAAATCCATTATTGAGGGCGCTTCGGCAAATTCCAATATGAGATTCTCCATCGAAGGTATATAATGTTGAGATTCAGCAATAAGTGATCTAAACACGTGTTCAGAGTATTCAGGCATAGCTGTCTCAAAATCCTGCTTTCCTAAATACTTTGCACCTCTGGAGCGAGCATAATAGAAAGCGCGCTCCATTAAATATATTATGTCTCTTGGTCGCCACACCACGCTATCCCTAACTAAAGATTTCATTTCCTCAGGAGTAAACCCCGGTTCTAGAATTTCAGCCCAATTTATAACATCGATATCATAATCAACTAGACTATTGATAATTCTTTGATTAATTATTTCAAACAATTTATTAAAGTTCCCCCATAGGAGTAGCTCATACTGCAATTTGTCAGGTTCTTTTGCCTGAGTAAGAACAACCTTAAAAACATCGTTCCTCAAGAAAATAAATATAGATATACCTTTATTAATCCCTCGTTTATTGCAATCTCTAGTGCATGTTCTCCACATGTCTCTGGCCGAGCTAATCAACGCTAATAGGATTTCTGCCATAAATTGATAGTCTTCTCCTAGGTACCAATTTGCGTCCAAGCTATCAAGGACAATGGTGCATCTCTCTGTATCTTCCTGCATATAATTCATCATCATAGTATGCATCTTTTGAATATCTTTCTCATGTAATCTTTCTGAAACAGCAAGCTCAGTTGCTTTATTTTTATCAAAATCTATAATCAGGTCGTTCACTGTCTTTACTAGTCTACTTGTGAAAGACAGTTGGTAAATATCGATTCTATCTTCAACATATTCTCTGATAGCCATTTCATTGGGAGAGAAAGTTGCGGCTTCCGGCTTTTCTTTTATTCTTTCGTGGCAACTTTTAACTACTTCAGAATAAATCATAAACTTCCACAAACTCTCTAACAGATAACCCTTCTTTGCTTTGTCCAATTGATTCGCTGTGAACTGAAGAAGTTCATTTAGTTGCCATTCCTTCGGTTTTATATTACACACGAGGTTTCTCTTATCGCGAAGAAGTCTATTCATTATCATATAGAAGTTAGCCGTCTTTCCAGAACCCTTCCTACCTACAAATACCTTGAATTCTGGTTCAAGTGCCATTAAGAATTGTGGAGTTTCGACAAAGTATTTGTCTAGTATTTGCTCTTCATCCTCAGCTATGTAATCTCCTAAATTGATGACAGGCAAAATAGGTCCTTTTGATTCTAACCGCGGTTTCGGTGAAGAAATATCAAATGTCATGTATTTCCGAAAGTCAAAAATAATATTGCTAATAGGTGATAGGAAATCTTGTGTTACTTGCGCCGCTTGGCTTGCACTGCTATAAGCTTTCATTATGTCTCGATAATCAATTGGTCGCATCGAAATATTCTCACCAAGTATTAATAATCTTCTCCCTAAAGCAAGAGATATACCCGCTACTAGCGCACATTTTGCCCAATGTAGGGCATAACCTTCCATCCTATCATTACCCAAGTGAACCACGACGGCATAGCATTTTCCTAGCCGATTGAGATACCATGACATTGGATGAAATGAGACTTCCCTGGGGTCGTCATTAATGATACCTAACTGAGTTGTTGATATTGTCTCTGTTATTCGGAAACTGGCTTCGTTGTCCTGTAGACTTTGTAGATATAATAAAGACAATGTCTCTCTAGTCGCATCTTTACCAAGGGTTTCTGGCAAATCAAAATGCGATTTTCGCGTCCATGGCTGTTTCTTTGACATCCTTGAATAAATCGACTTACTATTCGTAAAACCTGAGTATCCGATTGTTGTTAGAGTATCAAGACTATTATAAATTCGATCTTCCTTTGCAACTCCTTCTTCAACCAATGGCCAAATCGCTCTTCCAGCTCCAATAGCATAACCATATTCAAACAAGACATTGAAGTTCGTATAAGTTTGATTGAGTACTACACAAGATGATTTCCTTATGCCCTCACAAATCTCACAAAATATTACGTTGCCTTCTACTGGCAAATCTTTCCAATCAATTAATCCAACATTAACTGCGGCATCTTTAGAAAGTAACTCTATAGCACCCTGTATCGCCTCTGCGCTTGGTACAGGAATTGAGGGGTATGCAAAGAATAAACCGCTACCCGAAGGATAGTTGGCAGGGACAGAACATAGATCTTCTTTATATTGACAATATACTAAGTTGTTATCTGATCCCATTCAAACTATACATCCTAATCTCAATTGTACCACATTTATTCTTCCTATGATCCCTTATTCAAATAAGGCAGGAGTAACCGACATTTGAGGATTTCTTAGAGATTGACAGAGCCATTCATAGGGCAAATATACGGCTAGATGAACCAAGGGACTAGCAAGCCCTTGGTCGCTGGTTCGAATCCCGCCGCTGCCAGCTTTTATATCAGAGGCCCGGAACCAAAAGGTTGGCATCTGGGGCAGAAGCAGGTGCCACGGTTCTGCACCAGGATCCGCTCGATGGCGCTGCCGCAGATGGGGCAGGGTTCGCATCCCCTATGAGCAACCTTAAAGTCGAAATGGGCTGTGCCCAGCTCGCCCTTCGTCACGTTCTATCTGTTCCAAACGTTTATTGATATTCGTCATGGGTTTAAAGGTCATTGTATCTGCCTTCCTGAGCTCTGGCGTTGCGTGTTTACTGATGTCTTCAGTAACAACGCCTTCACCTTTTATCAGTTGTTCAGGATATGGTTCTCTTTCCTTATCTGTGTAGCAGAGTATTCTTGACTGGCATTCATTAATTTGAGTAAACTTCTTGAAACACCGAACAGGAAGGGAGTAATGATGAATTATCTACTACAGCCCAAAAAATATAAAAGCCTTATAGCCGACGAAGGATCAAGAGCCATCATGAACAAGACGATTGCCTTCTTCGAAAAGATGGGCAAGGCCAGGATTCTCGATGATTACAACAAGAA
>DATKVL010000181.1:0-4276 GCA_035530115.1 Dehalococcoidia bacterium
ATATAAATTACGGGTCTTTTCTTCATTACATCTCCAAATAAATAATGGTGGTGAGCTAGAGGGATTGAGAGAGAAAGGAGGTTTAGCCCACCACCATATATATTATAGTAAATAAATTACTAAATGTCAAGAAGTTTTTTATTAGCTAAATAAAGCAGCAAATGTAAATCTATATTCAGGACAGGCATTGCTTGGTGGTCTTACGCTGTGCTTTACTCCTTTATTAAGCCACAAAACTCTGCCAGGTTTATAGCTTATTGCATGTTCTGCTTCGTAATCGTGGTCTGTATATAAAATTGTTTCTCCTGCCCACTCTGGATTCCATCTGTGATTACAATAATAAAGAAATACTTCCTTGTCAGGGTGTGTGTGGGGATGGAAACTGTTTGCTGGCTCTGCCAGATTAATTACTGTTTGAGTAGGTGTCCTTCCATTTATTAATTCTGTTATGCGTTGATTGTTGTGGCGAGAAAAAACCCCAAAGGCAGCAACATCTTCTGGTGTATAGTGGCTATACATTAGTCTTCTCTGACCTATTACATCATCCCAATGCTGGTCTCGCCACCCTAATTTAAACAAACTATTTCTAACAAAGCCAAACATCTCTTCCCTGTCAGCTGCGCTGTATGCGTTATCTATTATTTCATAGTTGCTCATTTGTGCCACATACCCTTCAGTCTTTGTTTAGCTGCTAGGTTTGCTGCTTTCTTTTCTTCATGTGTCATTGCTTGCCAGTTCTCCAAGTCACGTGACGTGCGGCCACAATGTATACATGTGTCGTGTAGGTTAGACAACTCACAGCTATCTACTGTAGTATCTGTGCTGGCCTTACATGGGCTTTTCATACTTAGCCTCCAGTTCGTCATAACCACCAAGGTATTGTCCGTCTACATTTATCTGAGGAACTGTTAGCTTACGTGGAAACATTTCCTTAAACTCTTCAATGGTAATGTCCTGCTTGACGGTGAAGTATTTGTAAGGGAGCTTCTTGTCCTTACATAACTCCACCGCCTTTTCGCAATGGACACAGTTAGGCTGTCCATATATTTCAATCATATTATTATAGTCCTTCAATGGGGTTGCAGTGCCAAGCGTAGACCAATAGACCTACGATTGACAATAACAACACTGTTGACACAATATAAAATTCTTTCATATCA
Organism: Dehalococcoidia bacterium; assembly: GCA_035530115.1. GTDB lineage: Bacteria > Chloroflexota > Dehalococcoidia > GIF9 > AB-539-J10 > RBG-13-51-36. Next base: position 1,161 of record DATKVL010000181.1, read on the forward strand.
TTCTCCTATGTTAGGTCAACAACCTCACATGAATCACCACTACATGCCATAGTCTGTGAGCCTGCTGTGTTATCTTCCTGTTCGTACTCAGACAGACCAAGCCAGTCAATACGCTCTGGCATCTTAGCAAGGGCTTCCTCGTATGTTTCTTTGTCACAGTCCTGATAAGGTGCTTGTGCATAACTGTGGTCGCTGTGTGGTAGGAACGATACACCAGAACAGATGTCAAAGTTATCGTATACCCACGCACCTACCTTGAGCCACTCTTCCTCACGTACTGTGATAGTAACTGATGGCTTATGCTCACACCACTCAAGAGCGTATACTTTCCATAGCTCAAGCTGTTCGATAGCAGTCATGTCGTTACGTGTCACTGCACCTTCTGGTGATTTGACTGGGAAGCTAAACACTGTGGTGCTGTCAGGCTTCATAACGCACGGCTCTGCTGGGATACCAGCGTTAGTTAGGAACTGCGTGAGAGGGTCTTTGTTATCACCCCGTACAGTGCGGATGTAGTATTCGCTATGACGAGCATGAATGCCAGAAGCGCTATCAACCAGCTGCGACACAGTACCTGAAGGCTTGACGCAAGTGATGGCCGCAGATGGATTAATTCCAAGCTGCTCAGCATAATCCCTGTTTGTCTGTACAGCAGAGTCACGAAGCTTGTTAAGTAACTTTGTAGATGGGTTGTTAGTGATTTCATTGTCCATAATTCCTGTCAAGCTTACGCCCAACAGCCTTTCCTCTTCAGTGTTCTTACGCCAGACAGGACGAAGATACGGCATGTCTGTGTATGTTGATTGAATTGTTCCTAAGATTGTAGCAAGTCTTACTTTATTTGTCAAGGTTTTTTCTGTGTCGGTAGGACGAACAACAACCTCAGTCAGGTTACAGAACTGGTAAGGACGCAGGATGATTTCACTGCAAGGGTTTGTACCCCACTCCATGCCAGTGGTGCGGCGACCACTACGTGCTACGTGTTTGTCTGCTGCAATGCGGCTAAAGATACGACGCTCACCAGACTTAGACTCGACAAGAGACAACCACTCACGCATGAATGTTTCCATGTCAGGCTTGTCAGTGTAGGCTACAGAGTTGTTAGCCAAAGCACGTTGCCCTTCGTTCTCCCACCATTGACCAGACTTAGCGTGACGCATACGGTCATCAGATAGGTTAGACAAACTAATCATTGCACTGCGGCGAACACCACCCACTACAACTACCTCGCCAATCTTACACATGATGTCGTGGCACTCAACGCTGTTGAGCTTACGCCCTGCTGCGCCCTTGAACTTAGCCACAACAAACTTGAACAAGTCGTTCAATGGGTCAGGTCCAGAGGCACGACCACCAAATGTCTTGAGGCGTTCACCTGCGGCACGAATCTTAGACAGGTCCCACTTGGGTACATCGCCTGTATACAAACCACTGATTAGTTTACGTAGTGCCTTAGCCCAACCTTCCTTGCTGTCCTGTACAACGATAAGGTCTTCGCTGTCGTTGATGTCGGCTGGTACTTCAGGTAGCTTGGTGATTGCTTGGCGCTCAACAGAGAAGCCAACTCCAGTACCACACAGCAGGATGAACATAGCTTCATCGAATGCACGTGGGTGGTCAACAGGCAGATAGCTACAGTTATATACACATGTGTTGTCACGTGCTGCGGCTGGTCCCGCAGTCATCAAGGCTCTCATGCTTGGCATTACCTGTAGGTTTAGGATGGCTTCTTCAATCTCGTTGATGTCCTTATCAGACACACCACTTGGACGTACGATGTTATCAATGAAGCGGCCAACTGTTTCGCCCCATGTTTCTCTGCGTCCTTCTTCATCCAGCCAACGTGCATAGCGTGACGTGGCGATGAATGTTTGGTAGTCCGATGGTAGGTAATTAGTCAATGTATTTTTCTGTTTCATTTATGCGAAGCTCCTCTCCTGTTAATGCTTTCCAGCTGTATTTAAAATCAAATCGTGCGGCAGCTTGGCTAATCAAGTCTGCAATATATCGTGTCTCTGCCTGCGCTGTCTTGTCTAGCCGTTGGTTAACGACACGGGAGAAAGCATACAGTGAACCAGACCAGTACCATTCTGTGTACATGTTCTGTGGTAATACCATACGTGCCATCTCAGGAGCGATACCTACATCAAGCATACGCTCATACTCTGCAATAGCTGAGCGTGTGTACGAGCCAATGTGATAGTCTATAGTATCATCGGAGCTACCCTGCTTTACATTGTCAGCTTTCTTGCGCCACGATTGAGGCGTGTAGAACTTGGGTGTATAGTCCACATAGCGGCGGCTGACTTCATTCCAAGCCAACCCCACTTGGTGTTTCACCAGCTGTCGTGCGACAAAGAGGGGAGCTTCAATACGAAACTGTAAGAAGCAGTGTGAGAAGGGCGACCAATGGCCGTGCTTAGCCAAGTACTTGATTAAGTGTTTGTCCTCCATGCGAAGGTCGTTGGTGTTGCCGTTCTTCTCTCGTTGTGATTCCTTGTTAAAGGATACACGAGCAGCATTAACTACTGTTAAGTCGCTGCCCATATGGTCGATTAGTGTTACTTGCATTGTGCCAAGTCTCCTATTATACTATACGTTTTCTACAGAAGCAATAAGCTTTTCGAGATACCACTGTGCTTTTTTCAAGTCTTCCACAGGCTTGCCCTTGTACTTGTAACGCCACATATATTTCATGCAGTTACCCTTGAGATACCCCTGGTATTCCTCGTCTGACATGCTGGCTTCGATAGCCTTGATTGCTTCCACACCTTTAGTATTGTAGTGTGCTGGCTTATTTACTGGGTCGCTTGGCTCTTCAAAGTAGTTGAACTTAGTGTCCAAGGATTGCATTGATTCTCTTTCTGACATAATCTATTTCTCCTGTCTGTAAAACTTTGTAAGCAAAGTCCCTCATGTATTCTGAGTCCACACCTGCATTGGTACATACTTCTTCAAAGTCTTCAGCCGTAGTGCCGACTGATGCAAAGAACCAAGCAGATGCTCTGTCTCTATCTATCCTAGCAGTCGAAGGCTCCCCTTCATACGCTGGCTTGGATGCATCTAGCAGTGCCTGAAGTATCACACATAAGAACAATGTACGTTCAGGTGACGAC
>DATKVL010000182.1:0-12572 GCA_035530115.1 Dehalococcoidia bacterium
GCTAGTTGGCGAAGTCGTTGAGCTTCCGGGCTGCTATACCCAGGCACCAGATTTGCCTACCCTCGAATCTAATGTTCGTGAAGCTATAACTGCATACCTCAAGACGGCCTCGCCTGAAGAACCACTTCCCGATTTCGTCGGCACCTGGCGCGTTGAGGTATTGGCTTGACCAAGCTCCGCCTGGTTACTTACAGTGAATTAAGAAAGGTAGCTGAGAGTCGTGGTTTTGAGTGGCAGCGTCGCCAGGGGAGTCACAATACCTTCAAGAACCCTGAAGGGCGGATAATCGTTATCCCGGATCACGGTGGGCAGGTTATCGTGCGCCCTTTGCTACGCAAGATACTGCGTGATATGGGTATCAATGTGGATGAGTACCATAAAATCCTGGAAAAACTCTAGGATTCACAAAGCAGGCGGTCATGGCGAAGTATGGGAGGTAATTCATGGCAACAAGCAAGAAATGACAATCGGCGGATTACAACGCTGTAGAGCCTGAATATCTACGTCAAAGAAATCAGTGCGTATTCGCCATCCCTCCGCCTTCACTCCGCCCCAAGCCCCTAAAGAGCTTTCAATTCCACTATGGTGGTATTCTGGGGACATAATACCTGATTTGTAGCAGGCCTGATTGGTATGGTGTACCTGGAATTCTAAGGGTCCCACATCTCGAGTGTTACTTTCCTCGGTAAGTGGCGTTTCTTAATCGTTCAAGAAGCTTAACTACGCTTTGTCTGTCCTTAGATGAATAATATGAACCACTCCCAATTTCGGAATAAACTTCCGAGACTGCCGAATGGCAGCCGTTGAGAAAATCAACTGTGAATTCATCGAGATTGAGAGCTAGGATATCGTCCGGAGTAGCTTTAGGATTATTAGCCAAGAGCAAAGCTGAGTACATTGCTAAGTGAAATTTAAAGTCGTTGACCTCACGGGAGCTAATTCCTGTGAATGTACTTGTGAGATAAAATTCCATTCGCTTAAGTATTTGAATGCATTTGAAGTATAGAGGCATGAGGTGATTAACGTCGAAAATTGTGTAATAGTTAGCATCTTCCTTGAGTAGGCTGGAGGGCCGGGCACGAGCATCATTGGGTCTCTTCAAGAGAATAGATATGACACTTTGAGCAAGGTAAGTGATTGATATAATCCTAGAAATTGGCTTTCCTTCATTCTTGTAGTAATTCTTTCTACGGTCGTAGTAAAAACCCTGTGACCTCAGGTAATCCTCTATATCGCGTTGTATGTTATCTGTAGCACGTAAAGAAGCAACTTGTATAGCAGTTTGGCTGTTTGTAGCTTTTATTATTCTGTTGCGCGTTTGCGCTTCATCCGCTGTATGGGCAACTCCTAGTACTCTAACGAGAATGTTTCTTGGGTCATGTCGAGTCGGGTCAGCAGAGAAGTAGTCATGTATTTCGTAGGAGGTTTGCAGACCATTTACGATTAGAGGATTCATGATAGTAAGTGTCTTACCACTAAGGGAAGCTTGTGATGCAATGATTGTGACACCATTATTCAACCACCAGAAATCATCATCAGTTGGATTAAAGAGTGTATCACGGATTCCCTTGTTGACTTGAACATTACCTTGGTAGTCTCTCACATTAGCATCAAAAATACTCCGTCGTAATCGGTGGTCCTGTTCGGATATAAAACTATAGTATTCAGCAAGGTTCACAAGACATATGAAGCTCTCTTCACCGGATGATATGGGACTTTCAGCAAGTCTCAGGCCAAATGTTGTCGTAGGTACGTGTCTGGTTAACGTCAGAAGTCTAGCAGCGTTTACAAAATCGAAGGAAAAGGTTGCTGATGAAAACAATTGAAGGACTGTAGCTTTTAACCTTGAGACTCGTCTCTGGACGGTTGGATGGACTTCATCGCCAATCGTGACATATTGAAAATTCACAGCCAAGGATGGGAGCCTTGTCGCATATTGAGTATAAGCCTCTCTGAATTTGGTGGCTAAACTAAGTAAGTTTTCGTTGTAGACAGCGCTAAAGTCGGCCAGGTTTTTAGAGAGGTCGAAAAGGTCATTAAATGTAGTGTCGAACTTATGTATCGTGTCTTCACCAAAACCAGTTTCTAACTTGGACTGGATGATGAACAGTTCGAATTTTATCTCTCTGCCGAGATTGCTTATATCCGTATCTTCTTCAATCAAGTTCCCGTTAACAAACATATTCATGGAGTCAATGCCACCATCTCCTGCCCCCCCTACTTGACCGGATTGAATCTCGTCATAAGATAGGTCAAAGTCTTTGAGAATGTGTTCTGCGGTAAAAATCTCGAAATAGGCATTGTCTGACAGTTCAGGAGCCTTAGCAGCCTTCTGTTCTGCTAGTACAGCTTTCAATATGATTCGGTCGTTTTCAGACATTTGGTGTTCGACTCAGCTAAGTCAACAAAATTAACTTGCTTCAGTCAATAGCATCGTCAAGAATATTTTACCACATCAAAATAAGTGTGACCAATGGTGTAATGATAACTCAATATCATAAAACCTGTGTTATTCTGGGGACATAATGCCTGATTTGTAGTAGGACTGATTGGTATAGTGGCCCTGAAATTCGCCTTTTCTTCCTACGCCGGTTTGCTATATGGCAGCCGCCAAGAATGCTATACTATTAACAGTGAAGATAACTCTATCTTGAGGTAATTGTGATGGCGCAGTACAGTAACCAAATCGAGATGAGGTTGTGGGATGTTGCCGATGAGCTGCGGGCGAATTCCAATCTGAAGTCATCCGAGTATTCCGTTCCGGTACTCGGTCTAATCTTTCTCCGTTATGCTGACCACAAGTTCGCCCAGGCGGAGAAAGAACTCGCGGGAAAAGCAACAGGGCGGCGAGTCATTGGTAAGGCGGATTACCAGGCGCAAGGGGTAATGTTCCTGCCAGAAGAAGCTCGTTTTAGGAGACTGCTGCAACTTCCAGAGGGAGAGAACATCGGCAAGGCTATCAATGATGCCATGAAGGCAATTGAGGCTGAAAACGAGGAACTGAGGGACATTCTGCCTAAGACCTACAACCGGCTGGAGAACGCCACACTCATCGAACTGCTGAAGCTGATGGCATCCATTCACATGGACATCGAAGGGGATGCTTTTGGGAGGATCTATGAGTACTTTCTGGGCAACTTCGCCATGAAAGAGGGACAAAAGGGTGGGGAGTTTTACACGCCAACATCCATCGTCAAGCTCATCGTGGAGACCATCGAGCCTTTCCATGGGCGCATACTGGACCCTGCCTGTGGATCCGGCGGCATGTTTGTGCAATCGGCGCGCTTCGTGGAAAATCACAAGAAGAATCCGAATGCCGAAATCAGTATCTATGGCCAGGAGAAGATCGCCGAGACAGTGCGGCTGTGCAAGATGAATCTGGCGGTTCATGGGCTTTCGGGGGATATCCGCCAAGGGAATACCTATTATGAGGATTTGCACAACAGCGTGGGGAAGTTCGACTTCGTCATGGCCAATCCTCCGTTCAACGTGGACCGCGTGGATAAGGAACGGATAAAGAATGAAACTGCCCGTTATCCGTTGGGAATGCCAACAGCGGACAACGCCAACTACTTATGGATTCAGGTCTTCTATAGCGCTCTGGGCAAAGCTGGCCGTGCGGGCTTCGTGATGGCGAACTCTGCGAGCGACGCCCGCAGCTCGGAGCTGGAGATCCGCAAAAAGCTCATCGAGGCTCATGCTGTGGATGTGATGGTGGCCGTCGGACCGAACTTCTTCTACACGGTGCCTCTAGCCTGCACTCTGTGGTTTCTGGATAGGGGCAAAAAAGATACTGATCGTCGAGACAAGGTGTTGTTCCTCGATGCTCGGCAGATTTACCGACAAGTCGACCGAGCACACCGGGATTTCACGCCGGAGCAGATTGAGTTCCTGGCTAACATCGTCAGGCTGTACCGTGGTGAAAAGCCGGAAATGGAGATGGGCAGCCAGCCAATGATGCAAGAACATTTCCCTGACAGAAAGTACGTCGATGTGCCAGGGCTATGCAAGGTGGCCACACTGGACGAAATCAGACAACAAGGATACTCGCTCAACCCCGGGCGCTATGTCGGCATGGCCGAGCGCGAAGCGGACGACTTCGAGTTCTCAGAGCGGTTGCAGGAGTTGAACGAGGAGTTGCAGAATCTGAATACCGAGGCACGGCAACTTGAGGAACAGATCGCGTCGAATGTGGCAAAGATATCGGAGGGAGTGCAATGAGCTTAGACGGTCAGTCGCCTGCCGGTTGGCGGAAAGTTACGGCAGATGACGTAAAAGCTCCGTACAAAAGTTCAGTAGTATCTGGTCCATTTGGTTCCAATATCGGGAAACGATTCTTTGTCGACGCAGGAGTTCCGCTTATTCGAGGCAACAATCTCACACTCGGAGACAAGAAATTTATCGATGATGGCTTTGTGTTTATCACAGAGGAAAAGGCTTATGAACTCAGAAATTGTGAGGCTTTGCCTGGCGACCTGATATTCACCGCTGCAGGTACTTTGGGTCAGGTGGGGATCATACCTAATTTCCCCAAATATCCGCGCTACATTATCTCCAATAAGCAATTAAGGCTCAGGTGCGATCCGAGTATCGCCTTAGCCTTGTACCTCTACTACTGGTTTGCTTCAGATCAAATGAGGCAATACATAATCAATCAGAACACGGGCGCATCTGTCCCGCTAATTACCTTAGGGCATCTACGTAGTTTTCCAATACACCTACCACCTCTCCCCACCCAGCGCAAAATCGCCGCGATCCTGTCAGCCTATGATGACCTGATTGAGCACAATATGCGGCGGATTAAGATACTGGAGGAGATGGCGCAGCTCATCTACCAAGAGTGGTTTGTGAAGTTCCGCTTTCCAGGGCACGAGAATGTGCGGATGGCGGAGTCAGAGATGTGGCCTATTCCTGAGGGGTGGAAGGTTAGAAATGTTACAGACATGCCGTGTTTTCGCTTTGTTTGTGAGAATGTGATGCCATATGAGGGGATGAAAAGGTACTTCGCCACAGCAGATGTGCGGGGGATCGAGATCGTCGGTGAAGGTGTAACTTACACATTCGAGAAGAAGCCCAGTAGGGCGCAGAAACAACCGCCGGCAGATTCTGTCTGGTTTGCGCGGATGAAGGATACATACAAGGTGCTGGTGTTTACAGACGCCAATGAGAGGTGGGCTAAAGAGTGTATGCTGTCTTCTGGATTCGCCGGATTTCAGGCATCTGACAGAGGGTGGCTTGGCTATCTGTACTGTACAATTAAGTCTGATGCCTTCCATGAAGGGAAGAATCGATACTGTACAGGGGCCACTCAGATGTCACTCACAAACGAGGGGTTAAAGCGTATTCAGGTTTTGGCGCCAGACCATCGTACAGCGATCGCCTTCAACCAATTGACTGCACCGGGGGTCAACGAGATTCTGGTCCTGCAAGCGCTAAATGCGGTCCTGCGCCGTACCCGCGATCTCCTTCTGCCTAAATTAATTTCGGGGGAGCTGGATGTGTCGGGACTGAATATTGACATTGGGGAGGAACCCGCGTGACTCAAACCACGAGCAGTGGCTACTCTGAAAGCGCACTGGTGGAGCAGCCAGCGATAGAGCTGTTCGGCGAACTCGGCTGGGAGACTGCCGACTGCTTCCACGAGTTTGATACTGGCGGGAGCCCGCTGGGGCGGGAGACGCCCGCCGAGGTGGTGCTTATACCACGTCTTCGAGCGGCTCTGGAGAAGCTTAATCCGGGCCTAGCGGCTAAAGCGGTGGGGCTTGCGATCGAAGAACTGACGCGTGATCGCAGCGTTATGAGCATGACGGCAGCCAACCGAGAGATTTACCAACTACTGAAGGACGGGGTGAAGGTCAATATCCCCAGCGGCGAAGAAGGTTACGATGAGAAAACTGAGGTGATACGTATAATCGACTGGAAGGAGCCGTGGAACAATAACTTCTTCCTGGCTTCGCAGTTCTGGGTGACGGGCGAGATGTATAAGCGGAGAGCGGACCTGGTGGGATTCGTTAACGGCCTGCCACTGGTGCTGGTTGAATTGAAGGCGGCGCATAAGCAGATTGAGAACGCATTCAATAAGAATCTCAAAGATTACAAGGATACTATTCCCCACTTGTTCTGGTACAACGGCTTTATCATCCTGTCCAATGGGACTGACAGCAAGATTGGCAGCATTTCGGCCGAGTGGGAGCACTTCAATGACTGGAAGAAGATAGACAACGAGGGTGAAGAGGGAATTATATCGCTGGAGACGATGATTTGGGGAACCTGTCTGCCTGAGCGGCTGCTGGACATTGTGGAGAGCTTCACGCTATTCAGCGATGCCGGTGGCGGGCCGGTCAAGCTGGTGGCGAAGAACCACCAGTATCTGGGGGTTAAGAATGCCATTGACGCGCTTATCAAGGCTAGGGACAGCGCGGGGAGGCTGGGTGTTTTCTGGCATACCCAAGGGAGCGGCAAGAGCTACTCGATGATATTCTTCAGCCAGAAGGTCCTCCGGAAGATGCCAGGGAACTGGACTTTCGTCATCGTTACCGACCGAAAGGAACTCGATGAGCAAATATACAAGAACTTCGCCCGAGCGGGGGCAGTTACTGAACAGGAAGCCCACGCCGCCAGCGCCGAGGATTTGCGGCGGCTTCTCAAGGAAGACCATCGCTATGTCTTTACGCTGATACAGAAGTTCCGCACTGAAGGGGGCGAGAAGCACCCGAAACTGTCGGACCGCTCAGATATCATCGTCATCACAGATGAGGCACACCGCACCCAGTACGATACCTTTGCCCTTAACATGAGGAACGCCCTGCCCAACGCGGCATTCATAGGCTTTACTGGCACGCCGTTGATGGCTAAAGAGGAGAAGACCAGGCAAGTCTTTGGCGATTATGTGAGTATTTATAACTTCAAGCAGTCAGTTGACGATGGGGCAACCGTCCCGCTGTACTACGAGAACCGCATCCCAGAGGTGATTCTAACGAACCAAAATCTCAATGAGGATATAGAGAAGTTGCTGGAGGAGGCGGAGCTGGACGAAGAGCAGGAAAGGAAGCTGGAGCAGGAATTTTCCAGGGAATACCAGCTTGTGACGCGGGATGACCGGCTGGAGAAGATCGCTAAGGATATCGTGGAACATTTCATGGGACGGGGACAAGAGGGGAAGGCGATGGTGGTTTGCATTGACAAGGCAACGGCAGTGCGGATGTACGACAAGGTTCAGAAGTACTGGAAGCAATATCTAGGGGATTTGGAGAGCAAGCTGGCGGTCAGCTCGGTGGAGGAAAGTGATGGTTTGCGGGACAAAATAAGATACATGAAAGAGACCGATATGGCGGTAGTGGTGTCGCAGTCCCAGAACGAGATTGAGGAAATGAGAAAGAAGGGACTGGATATCAAACCACACCGCAAACGAATAGTCAAAGAGGACCTGGATGAAAAGTTCAAGGACCCTAATAATCCACTCCGTGTCGCTTTCGTATGCGCAATGTGGATGACAGGCTTCGATGTACCATGCTGTTCGACGATTTATCTTGACAAGCCTATGAAAAACCATACTTTGATGCAAACCATAGCCCGGGCAAACAGGGTATTTGGGGACAAAGTGAACGGGCTGATCGTGGATTACTTCGGTGTCTTCCGTAGCCTGCAAAGGGCGCTGGCGATTTATGGCTCAGGAGCTGGTGGTGGCATCAGGGAGGGCGACACGCCGGTGAAAAACAAGGCAGCCCTGGTGGAAGAACTCAAGAAGGCTATTGCCGATGCGAGGGGATTTTGTGTTGAGCGGGGAATCGAGCTTGACAAGGTGCAGAGGGCGGAGGGCTTCCAGCGGGTTAAACTGCTGAACGATGCGGTTGAGGCCATTATCATCAATGATGAGTCAAAACGGAGATACTTACTGCTGGCCGGGGATGTGAACAAGCTGTACCGTGCAATACTGCCAGACCGGCAGGCTAATGAGTTCTCACTGATATGCAGGTTGTTAGGCGTCATCGCGGAGAAGATCCGCTCTCTAACGCCCCAGGCCGATATAGGTGCGGTCATGGAGGAGGTGGAACTGCTGCTGGACGAGTCCATCGCCGCCGAAGGATACGCTATCGGTGATCGACGTGGCAAATACAAGGCTGTAGATTTGAGCAAGATTGACTTCGAGGCTCTGAAGCAGAAGTTCGAGAAAAGCCGCAAGCGTATAGAGGCGGAGAGACTACGGGGCCTAATCAACAGCAAGTTGGCGAAGATGGTGCGCTGGAATAAGAGCCGAATGGATTACCTGGAAAGGTTCCAGCAGATGATTGATGAATACAACGCTGGTTCCATGAATGTGGATGAGTTCTTCCGACAGCTTACGGAGTTCGCAAGGGAATTGAATCAGGAGGAAAAGCGGAGTGTGGGCGAACGACTCACAGAAGAGGAGCTGGCTGTGTTTGACCTGTTAACCAAAACGGACATAGAGCTGACAAAGAAGGATAGAAGGCAAGTGAGGAAGGTTGCCCGTGAGCTTCTTGAGACTCTTAAGAAGGAAAAACTTGTCCTTGACTGGCGAAAACGCCAGCAGTCGCGAGCAGCCGTCGTGCTGTCCATTGAGTATACCCTCGACGGTTTACCTTCGAGTTACTCCCGAGATACGTATAGAGAGAAGTGCGATTTGGTTTATAGACACATCTTTGATTCATACTACGGAGAAGGGCGGAGTGTGTATACGGCGGTTTAGGAAACCAAGAATCTCTGAAACCGAATAAAGAAGGAAGCATGCCACGGAAAGCTGAGACAACATCTGGAGAAATATCCTCAATGGAAATTAATCCTAATTCTAAGGTGATCTCAATCGATTCAGAGGTTCTTGAAAAAATTAAGCAGGCAATCCAAGACGCCTTAGCTTACGAAAGAGCTACCTCCGGGTCACGAAAATTAGGCATAACAGGGGAGGTGGGTGAGGTTCTGATATGCAAGCAATTGGGACTTAGTATGATGCTGGACCCCCGTAGCGAAGGGTACGATGCGATCGATAAGGCTGGAGGACGTGTCCAGATCAAGACACGTCGAAGTGAATCGGGAGACATGCCAAAGAAGAGCGGGCGATTAAGCAGGTTTTCCGAACACAAGTATGACTATGCGTTACTCGGACTACTTGACTCCCGATACCGGCTGACAAAAATTTGGCGCGCTGACTATAAGACTATTGAGCCAATAATCTCTAAGCAGAAACGAAGGAATCCCAGTCTTTCATCCTTTATACGAGTTGCCCGTCTGGTATTTCCCTGAGTATGATCATGAAATCCTTTGCGAGGAGGAATAAAAGATGAATTATTGGATGACCACCCACTGGCCCCCGGATGAAAGTGAAGACCTTGAAAATTTCATTCCTAGCGGTGTTTGGCTCCCAGATGGAAGAGAGCAGGCAGGGGCAGACATAGAGATAGATGATAGGGTCCTTATTTATCAATCCAAAACAGGCAGGCCAGAGATCAAGAACATAAAAGGGAAGAGAGTGGTTTTTCGTCCAACACAAGGAAAAGAAGGGATAATAGCTATTGTTAAAGTAGTAGGTGATCTAGAAAAGTTAGAAGATTCTGTGCCATCCAAATATACTTATGGGAAAAATATATGGTGGCGCTGGCGCGCAGCTACGGAGCCTATTTCAATGAATGGGTTTGTTCCAAGGCGTGAAGTAAATAAGATACTAGGCTATAAACCAGAAAATCCATTAAGAGGTTTTGGTGACTGGAAGTCTGGGTTAAAGAAGTTGAGCGAAAGTGAGTATAACGAATTAGCTGATGTTTTTAAAAAGCATCCAAGGAAGATCGATATCATTCGTAAGGCCAAGAAAACTATGGGTGGCTGGGGAACGCGTGATGAAGTCGGAGAATCTGAGGAGCACAGGAACCTTAAGGAATATGTTGCCTCAAACCCTTCCGTTGTATTGGGTGAGCAAGGTTTGGAGACTGTTAAGGTAGAATACTTGTTCCCGTCTGGAGACAAAGCAGACATAGTTTTTAGAGATTCTGACGGGAATATAATCGGTGCAGAAATAGAAATAAATGTAGAAAGTACCCAACTTGTAGGAGTATTACAGGCAATTAAATATCGCTATATGTTAGCCTTGATGGAAGAACGGAAGAATTTTGAAACTCGAGCATTCCTAATTGCTAAATCAATTTCAAAGGACATAATCAATCTATGTAAGAAATATGACGTGGAGTGTTTTGTGGTTGAAAGTGATAGCCCACCTAAGAAGAATACCTAGTGAAACACACTTGCTTCTTATGTGATTTCGGTGTCTATTATGGAGGGAACAATTGGAGGAAATAAATGTAATTGAAGGACTCAACTTTATACACCTTTTTTCTGGGGGACTGGATTCTGCCTATAGTTTGCTAAAATTGGCAAAAGATCACACTAATAAGAAAAAGAGCAGGGGAATTCACCCGATATTCATGGACTATGGTCAATATGCTGCTTCCACAGAATGGAATCAAGTACAGCAACTAACCATGTTTATTTCCAACATAGTTGAAGATTCTTTTATACATATACCTATCAGAATTAATCTTGATTCCGACCTTTTTAAGTGGTGTCATAATGTTGCTTTCACGGGAAAAGAAGTTGGTGACGCAAATCCGGAAATACAGAATCGTAACATGGTTCTATTGTCAATACTTTTCTCATTCCTTTTGGGGTGTGCTCAGAACCAGGGGGTAACTCGTGCAGATTTCGAGATATCCAGTGGATTCAAGGATGGTGAGATGGGAGATTGTAGTGCCACATTCTTCGATGCACTTACAGATATTTTTAGAAGCTATCATGGCGAACATAACATGAAGATCATTCTTTTACCGCCCTTAAGCCGCAAGCAAGTATATGCCAGAATAAAAACCCTACTTGGTGGTTCTCAAAATCAATTGGAGTTATTTTCATCCATGACCACAAGCTGCTACTCTCCCGTTAATGGGAAAGCATGTGGGTCATGCTGGAAATGCAGACGAATCGCGGAAGAAAAGTGAGACCTAAGACAACCAATCAGAACACATTATAGGTATTTCAGGATTATTCAGGTAGAGTGCGACAGTAGTCCTTAAAAGGATATTGCTTCTAGTATGAGGTGGATTACGGATATAAGATAGGTCATCTCTTGAATTTGACTGCGAGTACTCGTCTCTTTTTTAATAGGGTTGGATTACTCCGGCGTGACAGAGCCGGAGCTTGCTCGATCTCCTTGTCCACCAGTGCTGGCTTCCATCTGTTTGCACATTCCGGCAAAAAGTTTAGACAGGCGCGGTGTCCTCAGGCTTCAAGCAGATGCTCCTGTTAAAAATACCGGCAAAACAAGGTATAGCAATGGTGTAGCCGTAATTATGACATTTCAATCCCCTTTCGGGGATCAGTTACCTTATTCCTGCTCTAAATCTTTGACAAGCTCATCAACCGAGTCGAAGGTCTTAACACGCCCGGCCTTGATGTCTTCGTCAGCCTCCCGTTCGCCTTCCTGCCACCGCCTCGTCCAGAAGTAAGCCTGGCTCTTGTCCACCAGCTTCTTGGGCATTAACACAGCTTTCTCGTCTTCAACGTCAATTTCTATCAGGTCACCTTCCTCTATTCCCAATTGCTTACGCACTGATGCCGGTAGGGTAATCTGTCCGTGCCTGGTAACCTTGGTCGTTGGCATTGTCATCACCTCCTAGGGTCGCTCCAGTGTTTCATCATGACGCCCGATATTGCGCAAGATAATTCTATTCCCTTCAAGCTCAAAGGTCATTCTTAACGAACGGCTCACCCTGGCTTCCCAGACATACTCAACTCCCTGCATTTTCTTTACCCTAAGGGCAGGATACTGCAGGTCTGCTGCCAGATTTCTCAACGCTTTCCGTCCCAGAGCTTTCTCCTTTTCGGTTAATCCCTGCCATGCTTTCTTGAAACTGGCTGTCCGGGTTATCCTCACTACTACCCTCGTCTATACTCGCCGAGATTACTATATTAGTATATTACTATAAATCTGTAATGTCAAGTGCAGCTTGCCACGGAATAAAACAGCAAAAAGTTTCAGGCAGGCGCGATATCCTCAGTCTTCAAGCAGATGCTCCGCAATCCCAGAGATTGCCACGCCCCGACAAGTCGGGGCTCGCAATGACACGGGAGGTTACTGCTCCTGTTAAAAGTAGTAGCAAAACAAGGTATAATAGCTAGAAGCGAGGCGAAGCCAGAAAGTAGTAACTGGACTCCGGGAGGAATGAAAGACACCAATAAGCTGGTGCAAGGATACGTGACATCTATTCTTTGTGACCGCCGGCTATACCGCCAGGACATCGGGGGAAAGGTGTAACCCTTTGAGCAAGAAGCAGCCTGTGTTCTATGGATGGTGGCTAGTCCTGGGGTTATTTCTTATAGGCGCATTCGGGCCTCTGGCGAGACACAGTATGACTGCTTTTTTCCCTTTTGTTACCTCCGAACTGGGCTGGTCACGATCAACAATAGGCTTTGCCCAAAGTCTTGCCATATGGCTATACGCCTTCTTTGTGCTGCTCTCTGGCGCCCTGGTTGATAGAATTGGCAGTCAGAAGACTTTCTTAATCGGTGGCGCT
>DATKVL010000183.1:0-2712 GCA_035530115.1 Dehalococcoidia bacterium
AGGACATGCAAGCATTCGCCAAGCAGACTGGCAACGAACTACTTTCCTCTACCCAGGAGGGCGGGAAATACCAGTTCTACATGAAGAAAAAGTAAAAAAAAACAGCTTAACAACATAATAATCATTTCATCGGAGACCAAACTGTGAAGAAACTCGCGATCATTGCTACCAAAGGCACGCTTGACTGGGCTTACCCGCCATACATTCTGGCTTCGACTGCCGCTGCACTGGGCTATGAAGTACAGATTTTCTTCACTTTCTACGGTTTGCAATTGGTGCGCAAGGATACGAGCTGCCTCAAGGTCAGCCCGTTGGGCAATCCCGGCATGCCGATGAAGATGCCGTTCGGACCGAAGTGGTTCAGGGACATCAACTGGAATATCCCCAATATCATCCAGGCGAATATTCCGGGTTTCGAATCGTTGGCGACCGCGCTGATGAAGCAGACCATCGCCAACAACGGCGTTGCAACCATTGCCGACCTGCGCGAGATGTGCCAGGAGGCGGAAGTGAAATTCCTCGCCTGTCAGATGACCGTGGAACTGTTCGGTTTCGAGCACAGCGATTTCATCGATGGAATCGATTATGTTGGCGCGGCATCGTTCTTTGAATTTGCCGGTGAATCGGACATCTGCCTGTATATTTGAGGCACGGTGGCTGGTCGGGCTGAATTTATTCAGCCAAAACAAAAGGGGCAGGCGATATCGCCTGCCCCTTTTGTTTTATGCGAAACTTTTTGTACTGAAATGATGTGTATGTTGCGGAAATGCAACATCCGTAACCACGCATATCATATTGTTTATTTGTGGGCTATTGATATTTCATATATTGCTAATATACTGAAATACAAAAAACTATTTGTGACAAATGTTGGTTTGTGACATATTTCAACCGTGATTAGGGGAACCCCTTATTCATTAAGATGGGATGAAAAAATCCACGGGGCACAGGGAAATACGGCAGTCATTCAGCCGGCCCGATTAAATTAACGTTTTACGGAGAACACACAACAATGAAACTAAAAACACTGGCAGGTATTTTGGCGGTTGCGGGTCTGGCGATGCCGGGCATGGCTTCGGCAACCAACGGTTATTTCTCTCATGGTATCGGCATTAAAGCCAAGGGTATGGGTGGCGTAGGCATCGCCCTGTCGCAGGATTCCCTGGCTGCCGCGACCAACCCGGCGGGTATGGTTCTGGTTGGCGACCGTATGGATCTGGGCGTGGATTGGTTCCGTCCGGACCGCACCACCACTTGGCAGAAAGACAACCCGTGGGGGATGGCTGGAGCTAAAGCTGGCGACTACAACAGCGGAAGTAAAGATTTCCTGGTTCCAGAGTTTGGCTATAACATGATGTTGGGCGAGAAGATGTCCTTGGGTATTTCAGTTTATGGTAATGGGGGTATGAATACTGATTACGGACAGATTGTAATCGCTGGTGGTACAACTAATACTTATAGTAACCTTGAACAGCTCTTCATCTCACCAACTGTTGCATATAAGCTGAGCCCTGAGCATTCCATTGGTGTTTCATTGAACTTGGTATATCAGACCTTTGAGGCGCGTGGCTTGCAGGCGTTTCAAAGCCAATCCTCCTATTCAGGCGATGTGACGGATAGAGGCAAGGACACTTCCACCGGTGCGGGCCTGAAATTTGGCTGGACTGGCCAGATTTCTCCGGAGGTGACCTTGGGCGCAACCTATCAATTCAAGACCAAGATGTCCAAATTCGATAAATACAAAGGCCTGTTCGCCGAGCAGGGGGGGTTTGATATCCCCGAGACCTATGGTGTGGGTATTGCAGTTAAGGCATCTCCGAAAACCACCGTAGCGGCGGATATTGTCCAGATCAACTATGGAGGCATTAGATCATTGGCCAATCAGGGAACGACTTTTCCTCTCGTATCAGCAACGCCTATGGGCGCTGACAACGGCTCCGGTTTCGGCTGGAAGGATCAGACGGTTTACAAGCTAGCTATTTCGCATCAGTATCGTGATGACTTGGTGCTGCGTGCGGGTTACAATTATGCCAAAATGCCAATTACGGAGAACAACACTTTTTTCAATATTCTCGCTCCGGCAACTGTCGAGCAGCACTTGACTCTGGGTGCGACTTGGACATTGGCTAACAAGTCAGAGCTGTCAGTTTCCTATATGCATGCGTTTGACAAGGGAATTAATGGCCCTAATAACGGGCTTGGTGGTAACCCAACAGCCTCTCTTATTGGCTATCCTGTTAACCTGAAAATGAATCAAGACTCCTTGGGTATTGCCTACGGCATGAAAATGTAATTAAAGGTTAAGCCTGCATTTATCGATGAATAAAATGGCATAACCAGATAATGGGCTGAGGGAGAAATCCTTCGGCCCATTTTTTTTCATAAATAACTTAAAAAATAATTGTCTACGGAGATAACCATGAATAATGTAATTAAAAAAATTCTTCTGGCAACACTGACGCTGGGCCTGAGCATGACCGTCCTAGCGGACGACGCCCTGCTCAAACCTTTCGTTCTGGCATCCAAGAGCGCTGGCACAGTGGCGGACAAGGCAGCAGCAGCCAAGACGGTATTGCAGGCGAACGGCTTCACCATCGCCGGCAGCTATTCGCCCTACCCGGAAACCACGATCATCGTGGTGACCAACGATGAGATGAAGAACACGGCGGCGAAGTCCGAGCATGGCGGTTTTGGCGCCGCTCAGCGCGTTTC
>DATKVL010000184.1:0-10667 GCA_035530115.1 Dehalococcoidia bacterium
AATTAAGGCTTCGACATCCTCTTTAGTGCGCAGGGGTGGATTTACTTTGGCATTGCTATCAAAGGATTTGTTTGGGGACTCGCCCGCAATTCTTTCTTCGGTTAACGTCAGGTGGTGGGGTGTGACCTCGACGGTTACCGAAATCCCTTCTTCCTTGGCACGGCGAATAAGCTCCACAGAGCCTTTGGTGCTTACATGGGCAATGTGAATTCTGGCCTTGGTCAACTTTGCCAGAATCAGGTCACGGGCTACCATAACTTCCTCAGCGGCTGCGGGAATTCCTTTTAGCCCCAAGTTACCAGACACCTGACCTTCGTTTATAAGTCCATTGTCGCTCAGCGCCTTATCCTCACAATGGTCAATGATTGGCAAGCCCAGGTCTCGACTATACTCCATGGCACGACGCATAAGCCACGAGCTTGCCACAGGGTCGCCATCGTCGCTGAAAGCAACCACCCCGGCTTCAGTCAGTCCGGCCATATCGGTTAATTCCTCACCTTTTCTACCTTTAGTGATACAGCCTATGGGAAGAACGGCGACCAAGCTATCCTTGCTTGTTTTTTGCTTCACCCAATCTACAGCAGCCGGAGTATCTAATGGAGGCTCCGTATTTGCCATGCAACAGACAGTGGTAAAACCGCCTATGGCGGCTGCTTTTGTCCCTGTGGCGATTGTTTCCTTATCTTCAAAACCTGGCTCCCGGAGGTGACAGTGGAGGTCTATAAAGCCGGGGCAGATGACTAGTCCCGTGGCATCTAAATTCTGCGCCTTGCTCAGAGGGACAGTGCCCCCGGCCTGCACAATCTTGCCCTCAGCGATAAGCAGGTCACCAATCTGGTCTATGCCTTGGCTGGGGTCAATTATATGGCCGCCACGGATAAGCAGAAAGATAGCTTCCTTATTCATTGTCTGGCATAGCTGCTGGGCTTAAACTGCTGAGCCTGAGCTTCCTTTTCCGAAGCAAAAATAATCAGATTTTCTGGGTTAATCTTCCAAGCAAAGTGGCTATCAGCGCTGTGATACTTCTTGTTCTCCAACTTCCCTTCATGCCACTCTGAACTGGCGATATATCGAGGATGGAGCTCATGCTCGCAGTAGATACACCGCAACGTTAAAGGCTCGCGACTTACTATTTTGAACTCAGGCTTTATGTATCTTACTTCTGTTTCCTGGTTTGAGACACAGTTTGTATTAGGGCACTTAACCCCGGAATCTCGCTTGTAAACGGGATAATCTATCTTCCGTACAAAGGAATCCTGTTCTTCAGGAATTGTGACTTCCTTGGCGCCCAATAAGAGGGCCAGGAGCGCCATTCTGACGGGCATCCCGTAAGCTGCCTGCTTGAAATACATGCTCCTGGGGTCAGCATCCACCTCATGGGTCAACTCATCAACACGGGGTAGCGGATGCATAACAAGTGTTTTCTTAAACTCCTTTCCTTTAAGGAGTTTTTTATCTACCACCGGGTAGCCTCTTTTCAACTCCTGTTCCTCCACCATGGGCGCTTGCCTTTCCTTTTGAAGCCTGGTGACATAAAGAGCGTCAACCCCCGCCTTCAGTTCCACTCGGATACTTATGTCAGGCAGCATGGTAAGTTGATGTGGGCTACTTGGAGTCATGTATATGGCATCGATAGGGAAGAGACTCCTTTCAAGTTCTTGGTTCAGATTCCTACATATTTTCAGTTCACCTTTATATTCTGTGCTTAGTCTCCTTAGGACATGCTCCGGCATCTCAAGCCCTGGGCCGGGGCAGAAAAGGATAGTTGCACCAAACCTAGCTAAGGCATAGATCAGGGAATGTACTGTTCGCCCGTGTTTCAAGTCTCCCCACAGAGCGATTCTGAGTCCCTTAACGGTCTGTCTTTCTTTTCGGATGGTGTAGATGTCGCACAAGGTTTGGGTGGGATGTTCATGGCTCCCATCACCAGCATTTATCACGGGGATGCCAGCGTAGTCGGCAACCACCCTGGCTGCTCCTTCCCAGGGATGCCTGATAACAATTATATCGGCATAGCTTCCGACCACTTTCGCCATATCAGCAATGCTTTCACCTTTGGCCAGGGAGCTTGCCCCTATGTCGACTGCACTTATGACACGCCCCCCAAGCCTGAGCATCCCAGCTTCAAAAGAAAGCCTCGTTCTGGTGCTTGGCTCAAAAAACAAGCTGGCCATGATCTTCCCCTGGCATAGTCCAGACTGCTCATTTGGAGAGTTCGCCATCTCGTCTGCCAGGGAAAACAGCGCTTCGATTTCCCCGTTGGATAAATCGTCTATGGTCACCAGATTTCTATTTGCTAGATTCATGATGTCTCCCCCCTTCAATTTCCTCTAATTAGCTCCCCCTTGGCCAGACTCCCGATTACCACCTCATCTACACCATCAATCTCCTCAAGTTGAACCTGTATCTCTTCATCTTTAGAGCTTGGTATATTTTTACCGACATAATCGGCCCGGATGGGAAGCTCTCGATGGCCACGGTCGATAAGTACAGCTAATTGGATAGACCTCGGACGTCCCATGTCCATCAGGGCATCCATAGCGGCACGAATGCTCCGTCCAGTATAGAGAACATCGTCAACCAGGATTACTCGCCTATCGACGATATTAGTGGGGATATCAGTGTGGCTCTGGTTCGCTGGCTTTAATTCCGAAGGTGAAATGTCATCGCGATAAAGGCCAATGTCCAGAGTACCAACGGGGATCGGGGTTCCTTCGAAGCCTTCGATTATTTCAGCTATGCGCTTGGCTAAAGGCACCCCCCGAGTTCGCATGCCTACGAGCACAACACCTTCCGCACCCTTATTCTTTTCTACAATCTCGTGAGCAATACGAGCTAACGCCCGCCCTATCTCCCTTGAGGTCAGGAGAATCTTTTCAGGCATTAAAAAACCTCCTGCCTTCAAACTGGCAAGAGGTCTCGATTAGTGCTTCTATTGCGGTGTGCTTAAGCATATTTCCCCTTACCAGCCTCACTGGACTGATTTAAAGGTCTAACTAATCATTATGCCACAATTGTAAAAATAATGCAACTTTTGCCCGGATCCAATAACTGTCAACTGTTGGGGGTGAAAATCCTGGAGCATTGCCCTTAAGCCCTCCTTGGGCCTTTGGAAAAGGGAATTTGTTACAATATCGTAGGGGAAAGGAGTAGCTTGCGCTACCCTTTTCCCCTAATCCCTAATGAGGTTTAGGTTTACTGTCGAGACATTCTGGTTGGCTCTGGAGTAACCGGTGCGGGAGTTTTGGAGCCACTCTCCAGATGGGAGGCAGGAAAATGCTGGGCACGGCGTAAGAAAGAGGGCACGTCAAGAACATCGCTGCTGCCTTTTATCAGGCGACGAAGCTCCTCGGCGCTGTATATTCCCCTGCCTTGTTGCTTAGCAAAGCCAGTAGCGATAACGGTAATTCGAACCTCGCTATCCATCTTGGGGTCAAACACCACCCCGAAGACTATGTTGGCGTTGGGGTCCACTGCTTGGCTGATTATTTGGGCAGCCTCATTACACTCAAACAGAGTGAGACTTGGGCCACCAGTAATATTGAACAGCACCCCCGTGGCTCCGTCTACGGATACGTCGAGCAAGGGGCTCGCCAGAGCAGCCTTAGCCGCTTCAGCAGCGCGACTTTGCCCGCTGGCTTTACCCACAGACATCCAAGCTGGGCCAGCGTCTCTCATTACCGATTTAATATCGGCGAAGTCCAAGTTGATCAGTCCCGGGACGGTAACTACTTCGGAGATAGCCTGAACTCCCAACAGAAGAGCATCATCTGCTAGCCTGAAGGCGTTGTCCACACTCGTCTTGGCATCGCAGAGCTGAAGAAGGCGGTCATTAGGTATGATGATAAGTGTATCAACCTTTTCCGCGAGGTCAACCAGCCCTTCCTCGGCTACTTGAGTTCTATGCATTCCCTCGAAGGTAAAGGGCTTGGTCACAACTGCAATGGTGAGAGCGCCACTCTGCTTAGCTATCTCAGCCACTACAGGAATGCCACCTGTGCCTGTGCCACCGCCCATGCCAGCGGCAATAAACACCATATCAGCACCCTGAACGAGGTCTTCGATTATGCTGCGGCTTTCTTCAGCTGCTTTGGTTCCAAGCTTATGGTCGCCACCGGCGCCCAAACCCCTGGTCAATTTCTCACCCAGTTGAATTCTGGTGGGAGCTTCAGCCAGAGCCAGCGCCTGGCCATCGGTATTCATGGCCATGAAGTCAACGCCCTTTATCCCCTCACGGACCATGCGGGTAATGGCATTGCAGCCGCCGCCGCCAATGCCAATGCCTTTGATTCTTGCTGGAGCTGGAGTATAAATTTGCTTTGCCATTCTAACCTCCTTTCACAAGCTAGGCACGAAACAGCTTTCTAATTAAACCCATAAAGCTGCTCCAAGTGCCAGTCCTTTTTTCTCTGTAAGTTGATCCTTCTTTGCCTCGCACCTGCCATAGGATCAGTCCCAGGGTGGTGGCATAAGCCGGATCATGCAGGATATCGGAAATGCCATAGATGCCCGTACTCAAAGGTCGGCCTTTGCGCACCGGAATTCGCAACAGTGACTGCCCTAACTCGTCAAGCCCGGACAGATTGGATGTGCCACCGGTGAGCACTAGACCACAAGGCGCCAGGGTCTGATAATCGCTGGTGGGCATCTCCAGCAATACGAGTTGTAGCAACTCCTCCATGCGAGCCCGGATAATATTGCATAGGTCTTTATAAGAGGCGCTATGACCATTCTCGATACCCACTTGGACCGTTTGGTCCATATCTAATGTAGGTGTGACATTGCCATATCTCTTCTTCATCTTTTCCGCAATATTAAAAGGCAGGCCCAAGCCTATGGAGATGTCGCTGGTTACCTGGTAACCGGCTACTGGAAGGATACCGGTGTGATAGATGCTGCCATTCTTAAATACCGCTATATCCGTGGTACCGCCCCCGATGTCAGCCATGATAACACCTGATTCTCTTTCCTCCGGAGTCAATACTGCTTCTCCACTAGCCAGAGGCTCGAGGATGAGGTCTTCAACATCAACACCAACACTGCGGACGCATTTGGCCAGGTTTTGTATCGAAGTTAATGAAGCAGTGACGATATGGGTTTCTACATCTAACCTGGACCCATGCATGCCTACGGGCTGTCTCACTCCCTCCTGTCCATCCAGGGCGTAAGAGCGAGGAATGGCGTGGAGCACCTTCTTCCCTTCAGCGACGGTGATATTACGAGCCGCAGATAGCACCCGTTTAAGGTCCTGAGTACGCACTAATCGATCATCTCGGGGGATAGCTACCACACCCCGACTATTCAGGCTGCTTATATGCCTGCCGGTAACCCCAACATAGGCAGAATCTATACGTATGCCGCTAATTCTTTGAGCTTCCTTCACGGATGCGGCAATGGACTGTCTGGCTTCATCCATATTGACAACGATGCCTTTATGTAGGCCGCGACAGGGAACGACTCCCACTCCTAAAACTTCAATGTCGTCTTCCGCTTTGACATTGGCCACTATGGTGGCTACTTTAGTTGTGCCCACATCAATAGCTGAAATGATTTTCTTTGCCATGTTCACCTCCTTTTTTGCTGAGGATGCTGCCTAGTTGAGTCGCTCGGCTATCCTTAATTTAGCGCTACGGCTGCGTGGGTTGGATTCTATCTCCAACGAGGTAGGTTTAATAACCTTCCGTGAAATGAGCTTCAAGGTGGGCACATGCCCACAGAGACATACTACTGTTCCCGGGGGACATAGGCAGCTGCTGGCTGCGCATCGCATGAATTGTTTAACTATACGGTCTTCCAGAGAATGATAACTGATGACTGTTAATCTCCCCCCGGGACGAAGGAGGTCAATAGTTTGTTTGAGAGCCAGCTCCAGATTCTGTAGTTCACTGTTGACCGCGATGCGAAGCGCCATAAAGGTTCTCGTGGCAGGGTGAATTTTGGCACGCTTGCCGCCTGAAGCTTGCTCTACCAGGTGGGCAAGCTCCACGGTGGTAGCGATAGGGCGATTTTGAACGATGTACCGCGCTATCCGCCGGCTGTGACGCTCTTCACCGTATCTTTCTATGAGCTTAGCCAACTCTTGCTCAGAGAAGCTGTTAACGATATCCGATGCGGTTAACCCTTGCCCGGGATTGAACCTCATATCTAGGGGAGCATCGAGTTGGAAGCTGAAGCCGCGTTCGGCTGTATCCAGTTGCAGAGAAGAAACACCAAGGTCGAAAAGAATACCATCAACTGGATGAAAATGGTATCTTCTGCAGATAGCCTCAAGGTTAACAAAGTCGTCATTAACCAAGGTAACTGCTTCGCCATAGTCGCTAAGTTTATCTTGACTTACTTTGATGGCTTCAGGATCAGTATCAATGCCTAAAAGCCTTCCTGAGGGTGAAATTTTTTTCAGTATCGCTGCCGCGTGCCCCCCCAGACCAACAGTGCAGTCAACGAAGTAACCTCCTCGCTGAGCCTGTAGCCCTGCTATAACTTCATCAAGCAGAGCAGGCACGTGGACTGGCAAGGACATGGTGACGATCATTCACTATACTCCCACTATGCTCCAAAACTCTCAATTATCTGTGATGCCTGCTCTTCGGCCGATGTTTTCTCAGCCTTCCATTCACCTTCGCACCAGAGTTCAACACAGTTATTGGCACCGACAACAATCGCTGTGTCACCAATCCCGGCGTAGTCGCGCAGGGGATATGGCAATGCTATCCTGCCTTGCCCATCAAGTGAGGCACCGAAGGCGGAGCCGAAGATAGCGCGATTCAACTTCCTTAAGTTAGCTGGAGTTACTGCCTTGGCAGCCAGGCTGTCGGACAATCTTTTCCACTCAGCTACAGGGTAAGCAGCAATGCATTTCTCTCCCATTCCCTTGGCTAATATCACGCCCTCCCTCAGCTGGCGCCTGAATTTTGGCGGCAGAGGTACTCTTCCCTTTTCGTCAACCTTATATGGATACTCACCAAAAAACATCTTGCTTTCCTCGGTTCTCCCCCAAGCCCCCCAATCTTGCCTCGTTTATCTTACCTGTTATTCCCTCACTTACCCCCTTTCCCCACTTTTCCCCACAATTCTATTATAAACCTTATCATTATTTTGTCAATACCCTTTGGCGCTTTTTTTGAATTTTTGAACAATTTTCGTCTTGCGGATTGAGAACAGGGTGGTAATAAATATAGCCCAGGGGATACACTGCTCCCTGAGAGCCAAAGTCGCTGGTAAGCACGAGACTTTCTTTTGTCGCCGCCTGCGTGGTAAGATATGCACTTCGAAGGTTTTTATTGAGGGAATCCATGCGTATTGATATTTTGTGTCTCTTCCCTGAAATGTTTGCCTCTCCACTCAACCAGAGCATCATCAAGCGTGCTCAGGAACAGGGATTGGTGAACATAGTGATTCATGATATTCGCGACTACACCCATGACAAACATCATACTGTGGATGACTATTCCTACGGCGGTGGACCTGGTATGGTGCTCAAGCCCGAGCCTATCTTTGAGGCAGCAGAGGCAATAAAACAGCAACTTGGTGTAAGTGAGATGCCTATCATATTACTCACTCCTCAGGGCAGGCTTTTTTCTCAATCTGTTGCTCAGGAGTTAGCCCTCCATTCGCATCTTATGTTAATTTGTGGCCATTACGAAGGTTTAGACGAGAGAGTGTGTGGGCACTTAGCTACTGATGAAATCAGTATCGGGGATTATGTACTTAGTGGAGGGGAATTAGCTGCCCTGGTCGTGGTGGATGCTATCGTTAGACTTATGCCAGGAGTGCTTGGCTCACAGGATTCCGCCGGCAGTGATTCTCATAGCAACGGGCTTTTAGAATATCCCCAATATACAAGACCTCAGGTATATCAGGGTTGGTCAGTACCCTCGGTTTTGCTTTCAGGAAATCACGGTGAAATTGCTCAATGGCGACGCCGTCAAGCTATCCTGCGAACGGCGAAACGACGCCCTGACCTCTTGGAGAAGGGCAATCTCTGCGATGAGGAAAGAAAATGGATATTAGAGAATTTGTTAGACCCAAAATGAACCCCAGCATTCCTCAAATTTCCCCTGGCGATACAGTCAAGGTTGGTTTGAAGGCTATGGAAGGGGATAAAGAGCGACTGCAACACTTCCAAGGAGTGGTGATTAAAATGAGGAAGGGCGTTGATGGTGGAAGCTTTACGGTGAGGAGGGTATCTTATGGCATTGGAGTGGAACGTACCTTCCCTTTCCAATCCCCTTCGGTGCAAAATGTAGAGGTGCTCAGGCATGGAAAGGTGCGCCGAGCCAAGCTCTATTATATGCGCAGGCTCAGTGCTAAGCGGGCTCGACTTAAGGAAAGGCGGGAGAAGGCAATAGAGCAAACCATGCCTCAACAAGAAGAGGAAGAGGAAGAAGAAGAACAGACCTCTGAATGAACTACGCCGAGGTGGCAGTCAATTCCCCGGGGAGCCGGTCAACTTTTTGCTATTCCGTACCGCCAGGGCTCAATATAAGTGCCGGGCAAGCAGTATGGGTGCCCTTTGGCTCCAAGGTTATTCAGGGGATTGTGCTCCTATTATCAGACGAGCCATCGGTTGAAGAAACTAAGGAAATAGCTGGCATTGTTACTGATTTTCCTTTGCTTTCCCCGATACAAATAAAACTTGCCCAGTGGATAAGCGAACACTATTTTGCCCCCCTTTTCGATGCCCTGGCTTTAATGCTACCTCCGGGATTTGAGAGACGGGCTATTACTTGCTTTCAGCTGACAGATTCCCAAGTAGATTTGCCCCTGACACCCGAGCAAAGGCAAATCCTGCACATTATGAGAAGGAAGGGGAAGATAAGCTTGGCTGAGCTCGAGAAAGAAATTGGCAAAAGAAAAGCCAGGCAAATCACCGACCAGTTGTTAGACCGTCAACTAATTACAAAAACTCTGGAATTGGAAAAGGCAAGGGTAA
The DNA here is from genome assembly GCA_035530115.1 of Dehalococcoidia bacterium. Taxonomy (GTDB): domain Bacteria; phylum Chloroflexota; class Dehalococcoidia; order GIF9; family AB-539-J10; genus RBG-13-51-36. The sequence continues at coordinate 8,933 of DATKVL010000184.1, forward strand.
AGCCCAAAATGCTTCCTTATATTAAGCTAATAGCTGACAGAGAAGAAATTGAAGTAGAGAAAGCTCGCCTGGATAAGTCTAGAGCTTATAAACAGGCAGAACTATTAGAATTTCTGACCGGGCAGACTCAACCTATTTCAATTAGCGAACTGAGGAAACGTCTCAATAGCTCTCTTGCCACTATCAAAGCCCTGGAGAGCCGCCATTTGGTCTCAGTGGAAAGGCTCAGGGTAAGACGTGACCCCTTATCTCACCTCAGCCCCACAACTTCTCCGGCTCCGGTTCTCACCTCATCTCAACAAACTGCTTGGGAATCGATTCAAGATGTCATTGTGAAGGAAGCAAGGCAATCTAGCAGTCCACCGGTTTTTCTCCTTTTTGGCGTTACTGGCAGCGGAAAGACTGAGATTTACCTACGGGCCTTAGCTCAGGTTATTGCCGCCGGTAAGCGAGGTATTTGTCTTATCCCTGAAATCGCTTTGACTCAACAAACAGTAGAGAGATTTGCTAATCGCTTCCCCGGGCGTGTGGCAGTACTGCATAGTGGCCTTTCCTTGGGAGAACAGTTCGACGAATGGCAATGGATAGTGGAGGGAAACTGCGACGTCGTCATCGGACCGAGGAGCGCCTTATTTGCGCCCTTGGCCAACCTCGGTCTTATCATTATCGATGAAGAGCATGAATGGACATACAAACAAGAAGATAAGTCGCCTCGCTATCATGCTCGTGACGTGGCCATTGAATTGGCTCAACTCAGCGATACTGTTGTCATCCTGGGCAGTGCTACCCCTGATATTGGCAGTTTCCATAAGGCACAGCAAGGCGAATATTATCTTGTAGAGCTAAAGGAAAGAATTACTCCTCGTGGTTATTCCCCTCTCCCCGAAGTAAGCATAGTGGATTTAAGGGAAGAGCTTAAAGCCGGAAACACAAGCTTGTTTAGTCGTTCCTTATTAGCTGCCATGAAAGAAACTCTGGCGCAGGGCGAGCAGATAATTCTTTTCCTTAACCGTCGGGGCACAGCTACCTTTGTTCGATGTCGTAACTGTGGCTTTGTCTTTCGCTGCCCCCGCTGCTCCATAGCCCTTACTTACCATTCGGTGGAGAAAAGGCTAATTTGCCATCGCTGTCGTTATTCTATTCCGATACCGCAGAGCTGTTCTCGGTGTTCTCGGCGCAATCTCAGGTTTCTGGGCATTGGCACGCAGAGGATAGAAGAAGAAGCAAGGCACTTCTTCCCTGAAGCAAGATTGCTTCGCTGGGACAAAGATGTGATTACCAGGAGATATGCTCACGAGGAGTTGTTAAAGCATTTTCGTGACCACAAGGCAGACGTGCTTATTGGTACCCAGATGATAGCCAAAGGATTAGACCTGCCCCAGGTGACCCTGGCCGGGGTAATAAGTGCCGATACCGGCCTTAATTTTCCTGATTTCCGAAGTAGCGAGCGCACTTTTCAGCTCCTGTGTCAGGTAGCTGGCAGGGCGGGGCGTGGGGTTAAAGCGGGGAAGGTCATCATCCAGACTTACTCCCCCGATAACTACATTATTGAAGCTGCTGCCAAGCATGATTACCTTGGTTTTTATTATAAAGAAATAGATTATCGCCGCAAATACAATTATCCCCCTTTTAGCCAGTTAGTCCGCCTGGTTTATAGCCACACCAACGAAGAGCTATGTCGCCGTGAGGCAGAGAGGGTACATCGTCTAATTCTTGATGAAAGGGCAAGAAAGGA
>DATKVL010000185.1:0-2026 GCA_035530115.1 Dehalococcoidia bacterium
TCGGCGGCGGGCGGGACGCAGCAGTTCCAGCGCGATATGGCGGCCAGCGCACAGCAGATTGGCGGCTTCGCCGGACAGGCCCAGGCGCGCCTTGCGCACATGGGCGAGGTCGCAATGAAGATCGGCGGAACGATCGCGGCGTTGCGAGCGGGCGCGGCGATCGCCGGGGCGGTCGTCGGGCTCGCGCGGAATGACTACGACGCCGTCGTCGAGTCATTGAAGAAGATGCCTCTGGGAGTGGGGGAACTGCTCAACGTCATCGGCGAGGTCTACAAGACGATCCGTGGCTTCGATGCGCAGAGCGCGCGCATGAACGAGCAGCTCACGCTGAACGACGCGACGCTCAAGAGCTGGGAACGGTTCCGAGTGATTGTCGACGCCGCCCGCGAGGAAGTCGCGCAGGCTGCGCTGAGCGGGCCACAGCTCGGAGCCCATCGGCTCCATGCCGAACTACAGCAACGCCTGACGGCGACGGAGAACCTCTCGCCGGACCAGCGACGGATCGCCCGGGCGGCCATCAATGAATCCTATTGGGCGAAAACGGACGCGGCCGCCGGGGCGAGAATGGAGCGGCTTCAGGAGGAGTTGAGATCGGCGCAGATCGCAGCGATGACCGACGAGGGCGAACGGGGCCGGGCCCTGCTCGACGTCGAACACGGCAAGCGCCTCGCAGGCGTGATGGGCAATGCCGAACGCGGGATCGCCGAGTCAATCTACAGACAGAAGCTCGCCAATCTTCAAGAGGGACCGGCAGTCGCCGCCACATCGATGGAGATGCCGGGACGACCGTCGGCGCCGCTCTACGCCGCGAGGTTCCTCACCGGGCCGACCGGCAGCGGCGGGCCCGAGAGCAAAACGGCACAGGGCGTCGACCGCCTGGTCAAGTTGGGCGACAGGGAGCAGGAGCTCGACGCCGAGCGCAACAGCCTGCTCGGCCGGATCGCCGACGCCGAGCCCGTGCGGATCCTCGTCGTGAGGGCCAACCGATGAGCGCGGTCAAGGTCAGCCCGGCGTGGAAGGGATCGGAGTACGAGGAGTCCATCAGCGGCGACTCCGCGGTGAGCGTGTGGCAGGTCGAGGTCGGCGATCCGAAGCGGGATACCGACCAGACCGCCCTCCACGCCAAGGGCATCCCGCGGAAGGGCAGCAAGCAAGGCGCGCTCGTGGCCTACAGCGTCGTCGCACGCCGCGAGGGGGTCGCCCTGTTCCGTGTCACGGCCCGATGGGCACAGCTCGACGAACAGGCGCAGCTCGACCTCGGCAAGGTCGACGACCCGTTCAGCGTGCCCGACCAGCGGAGCTGGGACTTCGAGACGAGCGTCGAGCCCTACGACCGCGACGCCCGCGGACGGGCGATCGTCAACAGCGCCGACGAGCCGCTCGAGCCGCCGCCGACGATGGAGTTCGACGACCTCGTCCTCACGGTCAGCCGCAACGAACCCAAGTACGACCCGCTGCTCGCGCTGAAGTACGCGCGGGCCGTCAACAGCGACAACTTCTACGGCTTCGAGCCCGGCTGTGCCCGCGTGCGGATCACCGCCGAGCTCGTCCGCGGCGAGCGGATGGACTATTGGCGGACGACGTACCGGGTCCGCTTCCGCAGCCTCCACGGCGCGACCGAGTTCGGCGGCTGGGAGCTCCGCCTGCTCGACCAGGGCTACCGCGTCCAGGCGCGAGATCCCGACAGCGGAGCGTGGCTGACGGACGAGGACGGCGCGCCGATCTACTCGCCGGTGACGCAGGAAGGCTCCAACATGCCGGTGAGCGCTCCGATCCTGCTCAACGGGATGGGGCGCAGGCTCAAGAAAGGCAAGCCGGCGTGGTGGCTGCATTGGCAGCCGCGGCCGGCACTGCCGTTCGCCAAACTCGCAATCTGAGGAGCGTACCATGGCAACCAAGGTCTTCCTCGGCAAGACGCCGATCAGCACGGCACAGGTCGATCACGTCACGCCCGACAACGTCGAAGAGAACGACATCTTCCGCATCACGCTCCGCAACCGCGGCGGCGACGAGTACACGATCGAGT
>DATKVL010000186.1:0-10943 GCA_035530115.1 Dehalococcoidia bacterium
GGCTCTTAAGAATGCGCCACCAGATAAGTCTGAAGTGTCATCAAACTTTTCTCCGGCAGAGTTCGAGGCTATAGTATCTCAAGCCAAGGAATATATCTACGCCGGCGATATAATTCAGGCTGTCTTATCACAGCGGTTGGCAAGGCGTACTTATGCCAGTCCCTTCGCCATATATCGGGCATTGCGCTCTGTTAACCCTTCTCCCTACATGTACTACCTCCACTTAGGTGATTTCTATATTGTAGGAGCTTCCCCCGAGCTTCTGGTGCGAGTCGAGGATGGCGTAGTATCCAATCATCCTATTGCCGGCACTCGCCGTCGGGGTAAGGATGTCACCGAAGACCTGGCTCTGGAGGAGGAGCTCAAGCATGATAAAAAAGAGCGTGCTGAGCATATCATGCTCGTTGACCTGGGGCGTAATGACATCGGGAGAATCAGCGAGCCGGGCACAGTCGAAGTAACTCAGCTTATGGATTTGGAACGCTATTCACATGTTATGCATTTGGTATCCCATGTTCAGGGTAAGCTCAGGGCTGGACTTTCCCAGTTTGATGCCTTCCGTTCTTGCTTTCCCGCCGGTACTGTCTCCGGCGCACCCAAGATTCGGGCTATGGAGATCATTGCCGAACTGGAAAGAGAGAAACGGGGACCCTATGCCGGCGCAGTGGGCTACTTCGACTTCTCGGGCAACCTGGATACCGCTATCGCCATACGTACCGTTATTATCAAGAATAACATCGCTTATATCCAGGCGGGTGCTGGCATCGTCGCCGATAGCATCCCTGAGCGCGAATACCAGGAAAGCCTGGCAAAAGCGCAAGCATTGCTCGCTGCTATTGACCAGGCGGAGGCTGATTAGCTATGCTTTTACGCGTTCGGTTTCGCCCTGAATTATTTATGACCGGCGTGGGAAAGGTTTGTTGAAGAATTTTCTAAAACAAGGAGTACAGCGATGATTAAAGAAGCCATTGAAACCGTGGTCTGTGGTCGCTCGCTGACCTTTGAGCAAGCGGCAGCCGTAATGGAGGAGATAATGATTGGCGAAATCACACCAGCCCAGTTTGCCGCTTTCGCCACCGCCCTGCGCATTAAAGGAGAGACGGTGGATGAGATTGCTGGCTTAGCCAGCGTCATGCAGGCTAAGGCAACGCCGGTTCAGGTCACTTCACCAGTGGTTGACACTTGCGGGACAGGGGGCGATGGCTCTTCTAGCTTTAATATCTCCACAACGGCCGCTTTCATTGTCGCCGGCGCAGGACTCAAGGTGGCCAAACACGGCAACCGGGCAATGTCCAGCCAGTGCGGCAGCGCCGATGTCCTGGAGGCACTGGGGGTGAAGATCGACCTCGACGCTGAGGCTGTCGCTCAATGTCTGGAGACAATAGGCATCGGCTTCATATTCGCTCCCAGCTTTCACCCAGCGATGAAATATGCCGCCGCCCCCCGACGCGAAATCGGAATTCGTACTGTGTTTAATATTCTCGGTCCCCTTACTAATCCTGCCAAAGCCAAATTTCAGGTCATCGGCGTTCCCTCTAAAGAACTGGGAGAGAAGATTGCCTCTGTTCTCCATCGTCTGGGCACAGAGCATTCCCTGGTGGTACACGGCACAGATGGCATGGATGAAATTTCCATCAGTGGGAAATCTTTGGTGTGGGATGTCAATCAACACAGAGTATTGCCACCTTATGAAGTTTCTCCTGATGATTTGGGGTTTATGAAGGCAAGCACGACCCAAATTAAGGGAGGAACAGCCAGACAAAATGCTAAGATACTGCGCGGCATATTAAGCGGAGAGGTGGGAGCCAGGCGGAACATAGTTATCATGAATGCTGCTGCCGCACTGGTGGCTGGCAATCAGGCATCAGACCTAAAAGAAGGTATTTGCATTGCAGAGAAGACGCTCGACAGTGGAAAAGCTCTGGCCAAACTCGAAGAGCTAATCAAACTCAGCCAGAGCCTGAAGAAGGACTAATCAGCAGTCAGTAGCCAGTAGTCAGTGTTTAGCTGATAACTGATAGCTGGAAGCTGGGAAAAAGAGATGTTGGATAAAATTATCGCCCAAAAAAAGGAAGAGGTTGAGCAAAGAAAGAAGGTAGCTACCATAACTTATTTGCAAGAGCGCATTGCCCGGCAGAAGCCGCCGCTTGACCTCGCCCCGGCTCTCAAGGGGGACCACATTCGACTGATTGCCGAGGTGAAGCAGGCTTCCCCATCAAAGGGGATGCTGAGCCCCAAACTCAACCCCACCGAGTTGGCCCGAACCTATGCTGAAGGTGGTGCTGCTGCCATTTCAGTGCTCACTGAGGCAAACTATTTTATGGGCAGCATCGAATACCTGGCAGCAATCAAAGAAGTGGTTGGGCTTCCATTGCTGAGAAAGGATTTCATCTTCGACCCTTATCAGGTATATGAGTCTCGGGCCTATGGCGCTGATGCTTTATTGTTAATCGCAGCCATTCTAAGCCAGGAACGGCTTAAGGAACTCATCTCGCTGAGTCACAGCCTTGGTTTAAGGTGCCTAGTTGAAGCGCACAATAAAGGCGAGGTGGAAAGAGCAGTTCTCAGTGAAGCGGAAATCATCGGAATTAATAATCGAGACCTCAATACCTTTACCGTTGATATCACTACAACCCGTCGATTGCGGCCTCTCATTCCCCAGGAGCGGATTGTAATTAGCGAGAGCGGCATTAAAAGCAAAAGAGATATTGAAAAGCTCGGGAAATGGGGAGTTGATGCTGTACTTGTTGGCGAGGCTCTGGTTACCGCCGGTGATGTCATGGCTAAGATGAAGGAGTTGCTAAGATGAAGGAATTTTCATCATCTACACGTGTCAAGATTTGCGGGATTAGAGATAAGAACCATGCTCTAGCAGCAGTTGAGGCCGGTGCTGATTTTATTGGGTTGGTCTTTGCTCCCAGTAAACGACAGGTAAGTCCTGCCAAGGCATGTGAGATAGCTAGTGCCGTCAAGAAAAGCAGCGATACCACAAAAGTGGTCGGGGTCTTTGTCAATGCCCCGAGTTCTCAGGTAAATGAGCTCACCGATTTCTGTGCTTTAGATTGGGTCCAGCTAAGTGGCGATGAATCCTGGGAGTATTGCCGCGAGGTTGTTAAACCGGTTATCAAGGCAATTCGAACAGGCCAGCAATCCCCCGAAGAACTCTACGCCGCACTATCCGCTGGAAGCAAACTATTTCCCGCATATGGGTTTATCACCCTTCTTGATTCCCAAGTTGAAGGCAAATATGGCGGGACAGGAGAAAGCTTCAACTGGAATTTAGCTCAGCGAGTAGCTAAGAGGTTTCCGGTCATTATTGCCGGTGGACTCAACCCGAAGAATGTAGCTAAGCTAATCGAGAGGGTGGCACCCTGGGGGGTAGATGTCTCATCTGGAGTAGAGACAGGAGGAGTCAAAGACATGACCAAAATAAAAGCATTCATTGAAGCGGTAAGGAAAGCCGATGAGAGAAGATAAGCAGTTACCCGATTCCCGTGGCTATTTCGAGCAGTTCGGCGGCAAGTTCGTGCCTGAAACTCTTATGCCGGCTTTGGACGAACTGGAAACAGCTTACGAAGAGGCAAAGCATGATCCATCCTTCTGGGCTGAATTTGATTCCCTGTCCTGTGATTATTCGGGAAGGCCAACGCCACTTTATTTCGCTGAAAGGCTAACCCGGCATTGTGGGGGGGCACAAATCTTCATTAAAAGGGAGGACCTCCTTCATACTGGAGCCCATAAGATAAACAATGCTCTGGGGCAAGGTCTCCTCGCCAGGAGGATGAAAAAACAAAGGATTATTGCTGAGACTGGCGCTGGCCAGCATGGGGTAGCTGCTGCCACCATATGTGCCAAGTTGGGGCTGGATTGTATTGTATATATGGGTGAGGAAGATGTGCAGCGTCAAGCCCTCAACGTCTTCCGTATGAAGCTGCTTTGTGCCGAGCTGCGTCCTGTTTCTTCAGGTACCAGAACACTGAAAGATGCCATCAATGAGGCGATTAGAGATTGGGTGACTAATGTCAGAAATACCTATTACCTTCTGGGCTCGGCAGTTGGTCCTCATCCTTACCCGCTAATGGTGCGCGATTTTCAATCAATCATAGGCAAAGAAACCAGAGAACAGATTTTGGCTAAGTGCAATCGTTTGCCCGACTATATCATCGCCTGTGTGGGCGGAGGGAGCAATGCCATCGGGATTTTCCACCCCTTTGTGAACGATAAAAACGTCAAGTTCATCGGGGTAGAAGCGGCAGGAAAGGGAATCAGGACAGGAAGACACGCCGCCTCCCTGGTTGCCGGTACGGTAGGGGTCTTGCATGGGGCGAAATCCTATGTCCTTCAGGATGACGCTGGACAGATTCTCGGAACTCACAGCATTGCCGCCGGGCTGGATTATCCAGGAGTAGGGCCTGAACATAGTTACTACAAGAGTATTGGACGTGCCACCTACGTCGCAGTGAATGATAAGGAGGCGCTGGAAGCTTTCCAGCTTCTCTGCCAGACCGAAGGCATTGTTCCAGCGCTTGAACCAGCCCACGCCATATCCTACGCGGTCAAAATGGCAGGCTCCCTGAATAAGGAACAAATTATTGTAGTCAACTTGAGTGGGCATGGCGATAAGGATATGGATATTGTAGTCAAAGCACTGGGGGTGAAGCTTTGAGCCGTATCGCTTCGATTTTTGCCCAGGCAAGTCATACTGCTCTCATTCCCTACATCACAGTAGGTTATCCCACTGTTGAAACAACCTTGAAAGTAGTGCCTCTTCTCGCCAGCAGTGGATGTGACATCATCGAGCTAGGCATCCCTTTCTCCGACCCCCTGGCTGACGGTGCCACTATCCAGCGAGCAAGCTATGAAGCGCTCAGGCAAGGCATTACACCCAAGGTCTGCTTTGAAGTGGCTCAGGAGCTAAGGCAGCAAGCGGAAATTCCGTTGGTGTTTATGACTTACTACAACCCTGTGCTTAAGTTCGGGCTGGAGCAATTCTGCTCAAAGTGCGCCGAGGTGGGCATTGATGGGCTAATAATACCTGACCTCCCACCCGAGGAAGGAGAAGAACTGGAAAAATCAACCAAAAGGCACGGGCTCGACCTTGTTTATCTTCTCAGCCCGGCTAGCACCGAAGAACGCATCAGGCTCGTGACCAGCAGGTCAAGCGGCTTTATCTACTTAGTTTCGCTGACCGGTGTCACTGGCGCCAGGGCTAAACTCCCTGAGGAATTGGAAAGCTTCGTAGCCAGGGTGAGAGAAAGGACTGAAAAGCCTCTTTGCGTTGGCTTTGGAGTCTCCACCCCCGAGCAAGCCCGAAGAGTAGCCAAGGTAGCCGATGGCGTCATTGTGGGTAGCCGCATTATACAGTTGATGGAGGAAGATACCGCCTTCTCTTCTCTCAAAGCCTTCGCATCAAGCTTACGAGAGGCTTTTGGGCAATAGAATGGTAGAAAAAAACTAGGAGGTGAACATGCGCTAGCTATTCTTAACGGAGTCAGCCCCAATATAAGATAGAAAGGAGAACAAAATGGAGAAAGGAATGTACTTTCTTGACCAAAAGGAAATGCCCACTCATTGGTACAACATTATGGCCGATATGCCCGGGGATATGCCACACGTGCTGCACCCAGGAACGGGAAAGCCGGCAACCGTAGATGACGCAGCCGGTCTATTTCCCAGGGCCTGTGCCGAGCAGGAGCTTAACAGAAAAGACCGCTGGATTGAAATCCCTGAGGAATTGCAGGCGATTTACCGCACCTGGAGGCCAACCGTGTTGCATCGGGCATATCGGCTGGAGAAGGCTCTGGATACACCGGCCAAAATCTTCTACAAGTATGAAGGGACGAACCAGGCTGGTAGCCACAAGCCCAATACGGCAACGGCTCAGGCATACTATGCTAAGAAACAAGGACTCAAGGGCTTAAGCACTGAGACCGGTGCCGGGCAGTGGGGCAGTGCCCTAAGTTTGGCCGGGGCATTCTTTGGTCTAGAGATCAAGGTGTTTATGGTCAGGATTAGCTATGACCAGAAGCCCTATCGCCGCATCGCCATGGAGACCTGGGGGGCTAACTGTGTCCCCAGCCCCAGCCAAGAGACCAGGTCAGGACGAGCTATGCTGGAAAAATGGCCTGAGTGTCCCGGCAGCTTAGGTCTGGCTATCAGCGAGGCAATAGAGTATATGGTAGACCATCCAGACTATAAATATTCCATTGGCAGCGTGCTTAACCATGTCCTGCTTCATCAGACCATCGTCGGCGAGGAATGCCGGAAGCAAATGGAGATGGCAGATGCCTACCCTGATATTATCGTCGGCTGTATCGGCGGTGGCTCAAACTTTGCCGGGCAATTCTTCCCCTGGATTCGGGATAAGATTAGCGGCAAGAAGCCAGACATGCGCATCATCTGTTGTGAGCCGGAGAGCTGCCCTAGTGTGACCAAGGGACTTTATGCCTATGATTTTGGTGACCTGTCCGGGATGACGCCCCTGATTAAAATGTATACCTTGGGGCACGGCTTTATCCCGCCACCAATTCACGCCGGCGGACTGCGCTATCATGGCATGGCACCTACTATATGCCACCTCCACAAACTGGGCTTGGTTGAAGCCGTAGCTGTACCTCAAACTGCCGCCTTTGCCGCCGGAGTACAGTTTGCCCGCACCGAGGGCATTATCAGCGGTCCTGAGCCATGCCACAATCTCAAGGTAGCTATTGATGAAGCACTTAAGTGCAAAAAAGAGGGTGTGTCAAAGACCATCCTTATCGCCCATAGCGGGCACGGGCACTTTGACCTGGCTGCCTATGAGAAATACCTAACGGGGCAACTTGAAGATTATGCCTATCCCGAGGAAGAAGTAAGGAAGGCCCAGCTTGAACTGCCCAAGGTAGGCTGAAGAAAACTGCTGGCGCCATAGCAACTCTTGCCATGGCGCCAGCCCTGAAGCACGAGCCATAAATACTTACCGGTAGAAAAGAATAGCGGTGACTCCGTGGGGACGATTACAAGGTAATTTTCATGTCTTCATAGCCCAGGCTTATATCAGCTTCTAGTTCCTGAGCCACTCGAGCTACTTCTTCCTTAATCTCCTGCTCAAAAGGATTCCCGATATGAATAATAATGACGCGAGGTAAATACCCTTTGAGTCGGCGAAATTGTATGAGTTCCTCTTTTAGAAACTCAGCACAAAGATGGCCAGCTTTCTTGAGCCAGTCCCCATACTTATTGGGTCCGGCAACTTCAGTAATAAGCAATTGGGGAGAAATATGCTGCCAGCAATCGGATATTCCCACTGTGGTATCGCTGGTGTAAAACAAGCTTTTATTATCCGAAGAGGTAATTTGATAGCCGACAGCAGGTACGGAATGTTTTACCGGCACTGCTAAGACATCAAAACCAGCGATAGTTTTTCTGCTGTAAGGCTCAATAGCCTCGAGTATGAGAGTCGGCTTCTCTTTACTGGGATATTCCAGAAAATTGGCATATATCTGGCCATCAAAAAGGCCAGTAGTGACAATATCAAGCGTGTAGCGCAAGGCGTAGGCTACTAGTTGTCCTCGCCAATAGTAAGCAGCGTTAGCAGCCAGAGTAACTAGATCCCGAATATGGTCGAAGTGGTGATGGGTAAGCAAAACGGCCTTTATTTTTTTCTGTTCAGCCAGAGAAAGAGCCGAAGTGAGTCCACCAGCGTCTACAACCAAAGTACCATCAATTAATAGAGAAGTTAGCCGCGCCCCTTTTAACTCGAGCTGATGGGCCCCTAAGATTTGAATTTCCACTTCACTGGCTGTCTATAACTCTGTCAGTAGCACCAAGAAACTTCTGCCATTGAGCTAATTCTTCAGCCAGAATCTGACGACCTTTCTCGGTCAACTCATAACATCGGCGCCTTTGCTTGGCAACTAGCTGCCACGAGCTTGCCACAAGTCCTCTGCTCTCCAAACGGCGTAATGCGGAGTAAAGGGTGCTTGCCGTAAGATCAAAGTAGCCTTCGCTCCTCCGCTCTAGTTCTCTGGCAATCTCATAGCCATGTATAGGTAGTAATTCGCCTATAATAAAGAGCAGCAAAGGCTCCACGACACCCCGCAATAATAGGCGAATATAAGACCGAGACATAGCCCCTTTAGTATATCATTTTTGAAAGTTTAAATCACCCTGCGATTTAAATCACAAAAAATCTAACCGAAAAACTTAACAATATAACTCGGTTATTACTACTCTGAAGGAGGTTAAACCGGGCTCTGGAAAGGATGAATATGCATTCAACCCAAGTAATGTGTTATAGGGTTATAAGGCAACTACTAAGCGCCCTTCTTTCCTTCCTGGCTGCAAAATCTGATGACCTCAGCAAAATTATTGATTCTCGTAAGGTTGTTGCTTTCCACAAAGCCGTCATAGGTGAGGTTGATCCAGGGCTTGCGATACAAGGCACTGAACTTGTCTGACATCGCAGCCACAATTCCACCGGGCATACAGCCATGGGGCATTACTGATATCACACCAGCAAACTTAGGATTCTCCATCCATTCGACTCCACTACCTATACTGAGAACTGCTTCACTTCCGCATTTTGGGGAAAGCCACTCACTTGTCAACGCCAGTACCTCCTCCGTTGAGGGCTCTCCTACATCAACCAGGCTCTGGAAATGCTTGACTACCTTGTGCTCGTCATGCTCCCAGATACGCTTTATAATGTAGCTAATCAGCGCCTTCAGGAATTTGCGGTCCCTGACAGCATCCTCAACATGCCGGTAGAAGATATATTTCATCCATTCTCCTATGGAAGAAACGGTGACCTCCAGCCCAGCCTTTTCACACTCCCTCACCAGGTCCTGGTTGCTAAATCTGTTGGAGCGCAAAAAGATTTCGCCATTAATGCCCACCAGAGGCTTGCGGGGCAGTTCCGGGTCAATGAGAGCCTTGAAATCAGAATTTACCTGGCTCAGGATATCATCGAACCTTTCTTTTTTACGGACACGACCGACAATTCTGCCTAGATATTCATCAAACAGTTCGTCTGTCGAACCCGGCCTCTTTTCATAAGGGCGAGTGCGCCAGAGCGACCTTTGGAGATAGTCAATAGCCACGCAGCCCTTCCAGGCGAGGCGGGCAAAACGAGGGCTAATCTCAGTATCCCGATACGCATTGTTCGACACAGTGGTCCGTATGGGAAGGTCAATGCCCACATCCTTAAGTATCTTGATTTGTTCCAGCGCATATTTCCCAAAGCGGCAGGGCCCATATGCCCCCGCCATAACTGCCTCTACGTTTTTCAAGTCGGTGCCATCTTCGTAACAGAACCTCAGAAAGTCGCCCAGGGTTACCCGATAGGGCAAACATTCCATGCCCGATGTTAACTTGTCGGCATAGAGTAGATTGCGTTCGTTGGCCTCAGGAAGCACAACTGCTCTGAAGCCGCTGCCCTCTAGAAGCGCAGCTACAAGCTCAATGTGCGGCGCCATCCTGGGAATGATAAAGGTCTTCGTGGTATCAATGACAGGCGGAAATGCTCTCCGATAGATATCTTCTTTAGGTGGCGCTTCCTGCTTCTCGGCAGAATGGGCAAATCCTTGAATCGTGTCGACGAAGGCTTCGAGGCGGGTAACGATACCAGCCTCAGCGGCATGCTCGTCTATTTCCAACTGACCCAGAGGCTTGCCTCCCATGATATCTTCCACAATGTGGATTATGAAGGAGTTCGGGCCGCATCCAAAGTTTGTCAGCCACAACCCATAAAGCTGCGGGGCTGAGACAGTTATATCCGCGCCGGCTATATATTTGTTCTCATAGAACCAGTACGGACGGTCGGAGTAATCCTTGGCATTCACCGACTCCAGGGGCAAAAAGTCCAGCGGTATGGGCACCACCCCGAGCTGAGCAAGTTTCTCCGCTATGCCCAGATTTGCCCCGGCATCCTGCGACATATAAGACCTGGCGAAGAGAACCACGCCCAACTGGCCGCTTTGTCGCAGTTGTTCCAACAGTTCCCGGCCCAGCACTGCCTGGTCAGCCTCGAACCTCCGCTGAGATTGAATGCCAGCCAGGGCTGCTTCCTTGCCTTTCCTTCTACTGAACCCCATCTTCACGGCGACATCCGCAAGGTTCTTTATCACATCGGCATCGCCCCGACTGAAATCAATTATGGGTATCAACAGCCGTTCCCCAAAGCCAAGCACATTGCGTATTATGAACGGCGAGGCCTGAACTAAGGGACAGGAGTATTTCTGGTTCGCATCCCCATCTTTGCTACCCAGGCGAATGGCGCAGGGGTAAAGGATGTAATCCGCATCCTTAAGCATTGCCGCATGCCCGTGGAGAAGCTTCATGGGAAAACAACTGTCGGTATAGCTTAACTCAGTGGCCTGCTCCATGATTGCATTGTTGGTCTGGCTGGAAAGAACAACCCTGGCGTCGAGGGCATTAAGGAACCCGATAATGAGCGGAGCATAGTCATAGACCAGCAATGCTCTGGGAATGCCCACCGCAGGCCCTGTGCCGGAATCCTTCTTGTATTCTCGAAAGAGCAACTGTTCCCGCTTATCGAAGAAGGTCTCTCTCTTGGCGTGGCTGGCTATGGCGTCGTACTTGTCGCACCTGCTGCCATAATAGCTAGGCTCTTCACCGGGCATCTCCATCCTGGTAATGGTGCAGTTGTTGTCGCACCCTTTGCACACGAATGTAGTAAGCTTACACTCTCTATCCACAACCTCCTGAAAGCCCTTGAACTTTGACTCCTGACCGGCCATGGCCTCTTTTGCCAGGAGGGCTGCGCCTATGGCGCCGCTGACCTCTTTGTGCTCCGGCACGGTCAGTGTTTTTCCTTCAAGCTCATGATGGAAGGCAGAGACTACGGCCTTGTTGTAGAATACCGCTCCAGTGAGGATAACCTTGTCGCCCAGCTTTCTGTGTTCCACCACCTTGGAGAGATAGTTCTTGGCTATGGAGTTAGC
>DATKVL010000187.1:0-14415 GCA_035530115.1 Dehalococcoidia bacterium
CCCGGATTCTCTTTGATCCAATCCATTCCTCGACCAAACATGCCTGGCTGAGAACCAGTCATTGCGGCTCCAGAAGTTCCACTCGCGATTGGACTCATATCAATAGGAGTGCCTCCACCTCCAAAGATATCAGGTTGAGAAACAGGACTCATCTCACCTGTGCTGCCGACTCCTAGATCAGGAAGGTCTCCTTGGCCAGGTTTGAAGACAGAAGTTCCAAAATCTTCCAGAGCTGCGTTGATAGGTCTCATCGTTCCTTGAGCCAAAGCGTTACCAAGAGCTCCTTGAGCAAATCCTCCTCCACCGATCTCGCCTCCTACTCCCCCTATTAGAGCATCACCAGCAACTTGAGCCGCCTGACCACTTAGACCAAGCTTTCCTCCAAGCTTACTTCCTACCGAACCAGATAGAGCTGAAACAGCACCCGAGAGAGCTCCCTCTTTCCCTCCTGTAGCCGCTCCCACGCCAGTACGAATCAAAGCATCACCAACAATAGGCGCGGCTTTCGCACCAAGTCCAAGAGCGCTACCTAATGCCGCACCTGCGGCAGGAGCAAAAATGTTCAAGGCAATTGGTGCGATCATACCGAAGAGAGGAGACTTGACAATCTTCTTAACCGCACCTTTGATCTTCTTCCAGATCTTTGACAAGAAGCCATACTCCGGCATTCCAGTATTGGGATTGATTTCCGGTTCACCCCACATACCGGTGAGAGCTTCATATTCTTCAGGAGCAAGATGCAGAATCATATCGTCATCACCTCGACCCATTTGACGAACTTGTTCTGCTGCGGCTAGGCCTCCCTCGTTGTACTCAACGGGGCCACCCATATTGTACAGACGGAGTTTCTTAGTCTTCTCCGATCTTTGGCCACCTGTCATCTCTTCAGCTAAGGCTGACATCAGCATCTCGGTTCCACCAGGAACAGAAGTAACTGATCCCATCATCTGAACCAGATTGTTGACTTCCTCATTATCGTAGTTCATATGTCCACCTTCCGCAAATCCCATCCCAAAACTCCTTTGATTAAGGCCACGTGCGCCACTACCACCGTAGACGAGTTGACCTGGATCATACGGAGCTGTTGGATCAAACTCCGCATCTGATGCTGAGGCTCCCGCTGTAATTGCGGCAGGAACGGCTGTATTCAAAGCGGTCTGTGCTGCACCGCCACCTAGACTTCCAATTGTTCCTGCGCCTGAACCCGCGCTCAAACCTCCAAGCGCATTAGCTCCAGCTCCACCCGCATAGAATGATGCAATAGCTGCCGCTATCTGATGTGACATAGCAGATTGACCAATATCTATTCCCGCATCAGCTGCTGCTTGAAAAGAGCCTTTGCTTGGACCTCCCATCTGATTAAGAATAGGATCATAGTCTTTGCCAGTTACCTTTCCCCACATCTTGGAACTCAGAGGATCAAACGCACCTAAGAATGCTCGCTCAGGATCATCCTTGAGCATGTTGAACATCCTATCCAGATTGAACGACTCGAATTGCTCCATGTCGTCTATCCCAAGTTTGGCCTTGAGTTTGTTAACTCCGACCTTCTCTTTGATCTTCTCTCCATGACCAAAGGGATCATGAACCTTCTTAATGAATGATGATATTCCCATGTTGGTTATCCAAGTAGGTCCACATTTTGATTGAATCGCATGGCCCATTCCATCCAATCGTCAAATTGATATGGATTAGGCGTATTCTGTCCTTCTAGATTCGGAGTCTTAAGAATGTTATTAGCCCAGTCTTGCCATTTCTCCGGATCATCTAATCTTTCTACTTGCACTAACTTGTCGAGATTCAAGGCTGTTCTATCAGTCCATTCAATCACGGTCATTCCTCGTGGATCTATGTTCATGACTCAACTCTTCCGTCCGCTGGTCCAATATGAGCTAGAGGTTCGCCCATCTCGTAGTTTCCACCAGTCACATTAGAATCAAACCGGAAACTCATCAAACGGAATAACTCGCGAGTCTTTACAGTCTCTTCTGTTGGTACTGAAGCAGTATCAGGAAAGGTGAATGTTGCACCATCCAGCTGAGGAGCTCGTGCATTTGCTCGACCTCGAACCCGGCACGTCATATTGCCGGCCTGAACAAAGTCTGGTTCAATTCTTTCAACGTGTAAAGACTTGTTCTGCGCCTGTTCGGTAGTCAGCATGGAAATCTCGTTAGTCTCAAAGTGGGATGGAATTGGTTGCACGTTAGCCATGTCAATTCTATCCGTTCCTGTCTCGTGTTGCCATATAGTGTAACCGGGCACGGCTGAGAGCTGATTCCCTATGAGGAAGGGCTTACTATAGACTTTGGCATAGATACCAGCAGTCCTTCCTCCATCAGGAAGCTCAGTGTCGTACCACGATTGCTCAGCGACATTGTAGATGATCGCATGAGTACATTCCGTTGCATTGCCTCTTGGATAGCACCACCAGATTTCACCGAAGCGAGGAACCTTGAATGCAAAGACTTTCTGTCGCTCCGTAAAGTTCAGATTGTCGAAGAACCAGTTGATGTTGAAGATGTTCGGAATATCTCTCACGACGCCATTGAACATCAACATGCGATCATTGCCAAGCCAATAATAGATTCCATCGTACTCAATGACGCACTGAGAGGACAAGATAGACGTGTCAGACGTTATTGTATCGAAGGCCCAAACAGGACCGCCTCCAACGAACGTGGCACGAATTAGCGAGTCTAGCGACCAGAATAGCCCAGCAGGCCCTGCACCGGCTCCGCGTAATGGTAACCCTCTTATGATTTTCTGCTGAGTGATGAAAGCATCAGTGACAGTGGTGATGTCATTGACTCCGCTAAATCCAATTCGGCCATCACTTCCAAAAGAGAACAGATAAGGACCAAGCGCGACAATACCTCCACTCACAGCCCGAGGAGCGGCTGCAACCAGTGGAGTTCCCAACGTCACATCCGCAAAGTAATAGGGTGTGGCAACTGAGCTGTCGATGTTTGACAGGTTCTGACCAGGATGAGCAATCAGATAATTGGCGACACCTACCACGTCATAGAAGACTTCAAATTGCCAGAGATTGTCGATGTTGGGAATGAAGCCGCCTGGAGTTCTATCAGCATTACTATTGAGATTGCCGTTATTGTTGACAGTATATTGTTGAATTCCCGACTGCTGTCCAAGATGCAGGTACTGCAAGCCATCAGTTGAGTAAGAAGAAATTCCTCTCGCTACTTCTGGCACCGCATTTGTGATGGACTGGTATCCTCCAATCTTTCGTGGTCGGCCACGTTGGAATCTACACCATTGACCATCGACATAATTATCTCCCTCAAGCTTCGTTCCATCACGCTTGATGCCGGGAGCGGAAAGTATTTTGATTGGTTGCATCTTAAGAGTCCGTTATCCGGTATGACATGGACCACCCAGCCCCAACACCTTTAACGCCTGAAGTAGTCCAGAAGTTTCCATAATCTGGTGGCGTCGCTGCATTAGGTGCGAAGAAACTCAGCGTACCTGCAGATGAGAGCGTGCATTGTGCCAAGACGATTGACGCAGCATTGTCTATGCAAGGGCCGCTTCCATATCGAGTAGATGCAGGACGTAAGCCCACGGGCCAATCGGCTCCAGTCCCTAGAGTATTTGCATTGGAGTTACCAAAATTCGCTATCGGCATCGTGATGTGCACGAGATTACCAATGCGAATGTATTGAATGGTAACTGTATTGGGCCCTGTGAATCCAACATCGAAGTCAATAACAAACGAGCCTTCTTCACAGATTGGAAGAGCTAACCCTACATCATTTTGATAGACGAGGTGTCCAGCCGTGTTATAGAGCTGCAGATAAGTACCGATATTTGGCTGAGGACCACCTCCATTGATGAAGTAGAAACTCTCCTGAGTACGGATCGACTCATTGAAATTGTAGTAGCCAATGGCACCAGCAAGAGCCCCAAAGGTCACATTGCCAGCGAAGATAGAGACCTGCATATTGTTGCCACCGCCATCACGCCATTGCACTCCAGCATCGTGGAAAGTGGTTTGACTAGTAGTCAATCGACCAATTGAATCAATTGAGATGTTCGGTGGAACTACCCAGGCGCTTCCGCTTGCTCTCAATACTCCGTTGCTAGTTGTAGGAGCATCAATTGGAATCGTGATAGTCTTCGTGGCTCCAGCTCCAGCCGCAGTGACCGCACCACCGATGAAGTTCAACGTACTTGCTGCAGTGACCAATGGGACGCCTTCCTCTTGAATGAGAAGACCAGGGAAGACTATTCCGATTGGAGTTTGAACTGTGATTCCTGCGCTATCGTCATAAACTGCCAGAGTGTCAGCTACCGGATCAATGGTAAGTTCAACAAACAGATTGCTAACGTCCAATGCAAAGCTTCTGTCTGCGGATAAGTCCCCTCCTCCAGATAAGCCGCTGAGAGCAAGAGTATTGAGAAGACGAGCCGAAGCAGCTGCTCCCAGATTGAGAAGAGCATTAGGAGCTGTGACCGCACCCGTGCCGCCTTGTGCGATACTGACCGGGAAGCCAATCGTGTTTGACTCCGCTAGCAGAACATCCGTGCTATCGCAATAGGTAATGTTTCGAGCACCTTGAGCAATCTGAACGGGTGTCACCTGAGCCACTGTCTTTACGAACAAAGAAAAAGCTCCGGTGGTTTCATTGTCGACCCAATACTGTTGAATTGTATTTGGGACGATGATGTTCCTATTCCCGGTGAGAGCACCGATGAAACGATAGGAAATCCTATTCAACTGAACACCGGAGAGAGTAAAGTCACCCGAGCCGGCGACATTTATTTCCACGAAGTCGAAGAAGCCAGCAGTTGACTGACCAAGACCGACTGTAAACCAATTCACTCCATCTGTCACGACAGTTGCTGACTGGCCTGGCGCTAGAATCAAAGTAACTGCATCATCAATTGTACCGGCGGCAGGAGTAAGCGCCAAGTCACCAGAGCCACCATTACGAACCATTGCGAACCAGTCAGACCCGACTACTCCAACTAGAGGAAGATTCAAGACACCAAGACCGCCTGTCCATATCGTCAGCTGAGCGCGGTTAGAATCAGTCCACGTGACTGGAGTCGCTGCAGTCGATGTCGGCGCCATCCGCTGGTTCAACGTCAGTCCGATGGCCTTAAGACCGGCTCCTGCGAGCGCTGAGGCGACCGCTACCGACACAGATGCGCCTAGCTGGAAGATTCTCCAGGTGCCATCTTCCGTGCTGTTATCGGTCAAATAAGCCACCCACGCGCTACCAGGAACGATAGAGAGGATAGTACCGCCTAGCGCGTCTCGAATCGTAATGGGATTGCCTCCAACGTTGTTGAAGACTGATTGAACTCCATTCGACACTTGCCGAGCATCAGGAATATCTACGTTCAATCCCGGAGCAGTAGCATCGAGATCCATAATGGAAGATACAACATTTCCACCCACGGCTTGCTCGATAGGCCATTGCAGCTGTTGATCTACGGAGAAAGTCAGCGACAAATAACTCTGCCCAGCCGGGTAGATTGTCTCTCCTCCGAATATATCTGTGTATGACATGATTAAGCTTCCTGTCTCGTGGTCGTTCTGTCAATGATCTTCTGAAGATCTTCACCATCCAACTTCTGAAGGTCCTCGGTGTAATTCTGTTGCCAGACAGGAATGCGTTCATCAGCTTTCAAGAATCGAACACATTGCAAGAGGCAGCCATGAAGTAGCGCATTTGGCGCATAATCTGTTAGCCAGTTAGTTTGATTCACAGCGTCAAGCAAAGCTGGCAATTCGTAGTACAGAACTTCAAACGGGTAGGCCGCATCTGGAGTTGGTGCGATCAGCCAATTGGAATAGTTGTAGTCTGCGTAGAACTGCGGCACATCTTGAATGGCCGAGTCTGGCGCGTACATTCTGCAATACTCGTAAGAGCGAGGGAAGACAGGAGTTCTAACCTGAGCAACTCCTACTCCAAAGTTGATGCTAATCGTCTCACGCCAGCGATCAGGCTTTGCATACACGGATGTACCCGCAGCCATCACGCTGGTTACAACGTTGATGAACCCTTGAATCTTGATGGAGCGAGCAATGTCTCGTTCAGCGAGATTGATCAAACGAGGCAATTGCTCGAACACAGTTGTGTCCACTACCGTGCCACGCTCAAGATACTGGCGCAGATCTACCAGTAGAGAAGTGAATGTCATTGCAGTGGCCATGCTCTGTGCTCCTACTCAGTCGGCTCATTTGGTGGTTCTGGTTCTTCTGTGACGTCCGGTTCTGGCTCAGGATCAGGTTCCAAAGGATTCCCACCTCGATCTACCGGGACTGGCTCAGCCGCTTCTGCTGCCGCGTCCTGAATAACGTCATGAGCTGCATCACTGCGAGCCTTGAGCGTTGCCCATTCCTCAGGAGTGGGATTGCGTTTCTCGTCGGCCATTCGCTGAATGATCTCTGCAAACGCCTTCAATTCCTCATGAGCCTCATCTCCACGACCGAGTAACTCAGTAAGAATTCCCAGAATGTTAGCCGCATCTTTCATCCTCTTTCCATTGCCACCTTGAACATTGGGATTGAGCATGACCGAGGACAACCCCTGAAGAGCAGCCATAATCAGTGATATAACATTCATTCGTTTGCTCCTCTGACCGCTGCGACCAGATTATTGATTAGAGGCAAAGCCTGTTCCACCCAGCCATTCAACTCTTTAGTAGCTGCGATGAATCGTGTTTCACCAGTTCCTGAGGCCTCATACTCTTCGCGGATCTCCGTGAACTTCAGAGTCGCATCAAGTAATGAGTCCGCTATTGGTTTTGCTCGTCTATCCGCATCGCCTATCGCCACCACCGTACTTCGAGGAAGCTGACCACTGGAAACCAGCTTAGCGGCTTGCTCTTCAAAGATCACGAAAGTTCCGTAGGTAGCATAGGCCTTTTGCTCAGCAGTCTCAGCTCGAGTAATTGGATTGCTCGCAGTACACGCCTGCAAAGCAAACATAATCACCAGAAGGTAGAACGCCTGATATTGTTTTAATTGTGTCACAGTAAAGCTCCTCCGTCTCCATTCTTAGTTACTTTGTTGACCAATCTTCGCGTGGAGATTGCTTGATAGTCTTTCAGGAAGGCGACAAAAGCACCTCCACAGATAGATACCCACGCCGACTGTTTGATTACTGCAAACGTCAAGTCGGGGTTCTCCATGAACAACGTAGTGATGTTGCTCATGAAAAGGACGAGGGCCGCAATCAGCGCTCCGATGATGGTGTTGAGATTCTCTTTCATGATACTGCTCCTGTTCCGCATTTGGATCTAATGGTCAAACGATGTGTCTCAGAGCGGCCTAACTGAGATTGAATGATTCTCATGGCCTCCCCACTACTTGCAACTGCACGTTCAATCTGTCCGGTTTTCTTGTTCATCATCAAGGCTCTCTTCGTACCCGGTCCAATACAGCCAACCACGTTAGTCACAAAATTTGCGATGTGTAGAAGCACTAAGTACCGTCCTTCTCCGTTGAGTCGATCATCCTTCTCTTTGTAGACCCCAAGATCGGGGTTGGAGAGGATATAGACTTCATGACCATTCGTTGCTCTGATCCAGGGCTCAAGAATATATCTTCCGTCTGGGACGCAAGACGCGAAAGGTCTACCACCTGGAACACTATGAGCAATCCAAGGGCGTTCAATAGTGCATAGAGAATGATCGCCAATACTAAGATCACCTTCAGTCTCCGTTGTGGCATAGCTATACCTGTAGATGAAAAGATCCATGCTTATTCTTCAGAAGTGACTCCGGTTTCGCTTCCTTCGCTTCCCTCCCCACCGCTTGGCTTTGGAGCCGCGAGCGGGGCCTGAGGGTTTCCCAATACGGCCTGACCAGCGGCCAATGCATTAAGAATACCCATGATGATAGTCAGATCACCGGACAACGCCATGCTGGGTGGAATGTTGACCTTCGTATCATCACTCAACAGTTTGATGGCTGACGCGCATGCTTTCTGCACCTGCTCGGGTGTGATATTGATCTGTTGCTGTTTTGGCTCGTTCATTTTACCTTTCCTTTTTTTAGTTATGATGGTGGGTTTAACTAATTTGCAATACTGAAGCCTGTAAAGCCGCTGTTGCCTCGACTCGTCCATCAGCACCAGTATCCGCATTCTTTGCTGCTCTGACTGAATGTGTACCTGTGGTAGCTCCCATTCGGAGACATCCTACGATAGTGATATAGGTTCCATTGGGAGTAGCCGTTCCATCTGTGGGTATGAGAACAATGTTCGTTATGACCTCACCTACGGCTGAATCAAGAGCGAATGTTCCTGAGCCTCCTCCACCAACATAGGTCAGAATTCCTTTGAAGACTGCGTTTGTATCAATGACCATTTCGATATTCATGTCATCCGCTGCTGGAGACGTCACCTCAAAGGCCGCATTGATCATGTAATTCTGATTGATCTTCGGAGAGAAAGTCAAAGCTTCCACGAACCCAACACCAGTCACGAGAATGGCGGCAGTATTCATGTCAGTCAGATTGACAGTGGCTATTTCAAAGTCGTTGCCATTGTCGTTTGTGAACATGAGGCTGTTTGAGAAGGCATCCGTTCTAGTCCAAATCTGACCAGCACCTACAACATCCACATCAGCTGTCGCTTGTTCACGTTGAAAGAAGACACCCGCATCAGTCAGGTTGAAACCATCTCCATCTATATCAGAGGTCCATGGAGTCTGACTACCTCCACCGGCGTTGAGAACGAAGTCTGTACCAACGTCATTAGTAAACATTGGAACATTAGGAGCATCATCACGAACCCAAAATTGACCGACTCCTGCGACAAAAGCATTAGCTACGGTTCGCTCATTCATCTCCAGCAGTGCGGCACCGGAAATCCTCACTGCCGCCGGAGCTGTTGTATCAACTACCAACAGACTATTGGAGATGTCCACTATACCGTTGCGACTCCATGTCTGCAGGAATGAACCAGCCTGATCCGTCAACCTAAGGGCGTGATCAGGGTCTGCGCCTGTGAAGTCGAGGTCAAGGTCAAAGCCGACGTTGATGCCAGCATTAGCATTCACCTCCATCAACGAGTAGCCTGTTTGATTCGTTGAGAATCTCATGGCAGGAGCAGCAACGTTGACGGTGATGGCTACTGCAGGACGACCAGACCCAGGAGCAGCATCGTGCGTGAGTGTTATTCCTTTCTCTAGGTCGTTGTAAGTGAAGTTGCTCTCGCCACCAAAAACACCACCGTTGTTATACTGAATGTTTGAGTCGGCTCCTGCCGGGACTGCTGCAACTGTGACGAAACTCAGTTGGCCGGCACCGTCTGTCCGAAGAACTTGACCCACCGTTCCATCGGCAATAGGAAAAGAATAAGCTCCAAACATGTTGATTGTCAGACCGTCGATCTGAGTATCAAGTACTGGATCACCGACTGTGAATACTTCCGTGGAATTATCCGGGGTGTTCCAGGTGAACAGAACCATATTGTAGACATTCGCTAGAGCAGATCCGAAGGTTGCAGGAGGAATCCAACGAAGTTCAGCACCTACCGTATCCGTCGCAACAACTCCTGAGAGATCTGTGATCGGAACCATTTGCTTGCCAGTCAGTTCGACTGTCGCATTCTCAACGATGGCCTGCGGAGATGAAGCACTAAACCCGGAGAGAGTCGTGAATCCTCCCGCGTTGATATTCGCTCTAGCATAAGTCGTACCTGACAAAGTGTTGGCTATCCATTGGTTTCTAACAAACGCCAGAATGCCCCAGTCACTAGAGCTATTAGCCACGATGCTATCTGTAAGCAGTGAGAACTCTGCTGCGCCGGGAGGAGACGTAGGACCTGCAGCAGATGTGATGCTGTATTGTGCGAAGCGATTCAATCGAATTGCGATGATCGAGCTGGTGAAGATTCGAGCAGTATTAGTTGATGCTGCCACAGCTCTTGCGGCTGTTTGGAATGTAGTAGCAGCGATTCCCTGTAGAACCACTGAGAACGAAACACTCTTGATGTCTTGTAGGTCTGCGAACTGATGAATGACATACGTTGAATTGACAGCTCCATCGAAAAGTCCAAACTCAATCTGAGCTGCTGCCACATTTGGCTGATCGCATTGAAAGGCACCGAAGAGCAGCCAATCACTAACTCCATCGCCAATCGTAATGGTTGGAGAGAGATTGGACCAACCCGCATCCGTCACCGTGACGAAGGGAGCTAAGAGACTTCGAAAGAAGTCCACATTCTCTGTACCAAATTGCGTCATGTTGATAGCAATCAGAGCTGCGTTGTTCACGTAGTGAGTCGCTGTGGCTCCTGCAGAATGCTCAAGTTGAATCTGAGCATCAAAAGCTGTTGAGTACGTGATCATAGTCACGCCACAGAACCACTGACCTGTAGCCGAACCTGGAACCGCTGATGGAGGTTCTATGTCATCTCGACAGTTGCCGTAAGGAACACCTGTTCCAGTCGCAATAGCTATATCGGCTCCGTGAATGTTCTGACCACCAGTGTTTCCCTGATGATGTT
This sequence comes from Dehalococcoidia bacterium, assembly GCA_035530115.1. Taxonomy (GTDB): domain Bacteria; phylum Chloroflexota; class Dehalococcoidia; order GIF9; family AB-539-J10; genus RBG-13-51-36. Next base: position 10,484 of record DATKVL010000187.1, read on the forward strand.
GTGCAACAGCCAGGATGAGGTAGACATCGCCATTATTCAAGAGTGGCAATACTGCACCAGTGACAGTAACTTCCACGTTGCTAGTCGTGCTTACTTCAGCTACCACTTGCACAGAAGGATGATCAATTGTGACTGAGGGAGTTCCCGCTACAGCAATCTCCGCTACTCGGCGTGACGTGACTGAGGCATCTATCATGTTCAGTGCGTAGCCTGCTCCTAACTGAAGAGCAAAAGCGGCAGTATCAAAGATCAGATTGCCAGCAGTGTCTTCCCAGTTCGCACCATCAACATTGAAGAGCAAATCATATTGGGCTTGTCCGGTCAGATCAACATCAGATAATCCAGCGAGAGAACCTCCCACTCCAGGAGGAACTGTATAGCCACCCGATTGATTGAGAAACGCTGTAGCCGGTCCTGCATTGCTTAGCGTTACACCATTGACGTCTCCGGTGATGTTGCCTGAGACATTGGCTAGAACTGGGTCATCTAAGTTGACGATAGGATTGGCTGGATCTGTGGCATCCACTGTGATATTGGATCCACCGACGACACTGTCTACTTGTCCTCCAGGAACAGCAGTAGAACTAATAGTGACGTCAAGACCAGGACCTCCATCCACTATGCTGATCCCTACGCCAGCCGTTAAGATCCTCTCATTCGGCAAATCTACGTTAGCCGAGAGTGTCACAAAATCTGCTTGAAGTCCAAGAGGCTGTTGTAGTTCGTTGGATGTGACTTTATAGCTCAATCCGTTCTGTGTGATCTCAAGTAATTCAGCGCCAGTCAGAGGAAGAATGGCTGGTGGCAGATCTGATATTCTTACATTAGGCATGTCATAGTCCTAGATTACGCTGTTCAAATAAGGGTCTTCCATGACTCGAATTCGACCATCTTCAGTGATTCGAGGGTTCACAGAACCCAATGCAACTCTCACGCCAAACAATCCAAAGGCTGGAGAGACCGCTCCTACTTGCAAATCGTTCAATGGAATGTCTGGACGAACAAATCTCAGAGTAATGTTCTCAGTTTTGCGTGCCGGCAGACGATAGGGATCATAATTGTCCAAATCTTCACGACAAACTCTTAGACCAGGAGTGTTTGGATCCGAGAAAAGCTCTGTTAGAGAGAATTTCCGACTGCAACGGTCACAGATTCCAATTCCGAAAGTCTTTAAGCCAGTAGTATCGAGGAAAATAGGCATGATTAGGCCGTATAGGGTCTTATGTTGACACGAAGATAGATATCAGAGCCATCATCCTCTCCATCCCACGCTCTTTTGAGTTCCCAAGCCGCGTCTTGTTCGATGATAGGGATCAAATTCTTGTCGGCCTCCTTCACTTCCTTCACCAAGTGCTTCGCCAACTGCAGAACAATGGCCAAATACCAGCGTTGAGGGAACTCCAGCTCTTGCTGCATCGTTCCAACGTCCTGGATTTGACGATGAAGAAAGCCGGTGATCTGAGCAAACGTGAATTGAATGTCAGGATTCGGCCACATCGTGATCTCTGGCTGAGTGCGCGTCTTGTTGTACCAGAATTGCGTGGGCCTTCCCGTCCTCGTCTTGTTAGGCAAGTTGCTAAAGTCCGTTCGATTGAGCTTATAGAAAGGAATTTCTTGCGGAGTGTTCTGGAAGACCAGCTCTCTTACGTTGAGAATCGTCACACCATTAGCTTGAAGACGCCAATGAGTATGATTGGTCACGCCTTCGACATCTGCCCAGAACCATTCTCCATCGACAACATCCAATGCAGGACGAGTGAAGATGTCCGTCCACGTGATTCCGTCATCGGAGAATTGGAATGTGATGTCCCACGTGCCTGAAGCATTCGGCAAGAACCCGAAGATAGAAGCAAATGTCGGTGACGTGAACTGCGTTTGAATCCAACCTCCCGCTATCGTCTGAACACAGGCGGTGTCGATGTCAGCATCAAAGGCGAAATCAGCATTGCCTTCACTTGCAGTATTGGTCTCCGAGATTCGTTGAGCAGTTCTCAGGTTGACGTTAAAGACATCAATCGTTCCCAGAGGAGTAGGAGCAACCGGAGTGCGGAAGTAAATGGGCAGAAGGATCCTTTCAATGGTCCACAGTGGAATGCCTCGATTGCCGAGCGCCGACATTTCGAGGTAGAGCAGATCAAGAGCCGTATCAATATGCTCGCTGACTATCTGTTGAGAGATAATTCCACAACGACGAAAGGCATGATCAATCACCTTCCTCGTATCGAAGACCGTGGTTCCAGTTGTTCCTGAGGTTGCCATTTAGCAGCTCCTACCACCCTTGCCAAACATGGGAGTTGAATTGTGAGTTGGCTTTCCACCTTTCTTCATTCCATGACCGCGAGGCTTTGGCGTCTTCTCATGCTTCTGAATAGCTTTACCAATCAGCTTGGTGTCTTCCTTTTCATCGGTGTTCTTAGCTGCCGCCTTGCCACCCTTCTTGTACCGAGGACGAAGCTTGGGAGTTCCACCCGCTTCTTTATCCTGCTCCGTGATACCCGTTCGAGCCGGTTGAACACCGTGATCCATCGAGTCCATACTGGAGGTCTGCATCTTTCCCATAACCTTACCGCCTTTGGCGAAGCCCATCTTAGCACCATGCGCATACATGTCGCTATGAAGATCGCCCATTTTCTTGAAGCCTTTCATTTCATTCTCCTATGGTGCATCGCCAAGGCTTTGCAGTTCATCAATAACTCGTTGCTTGTAAGCACGAAGTTCGCTAATACCAATGTTGATCGAGTCTTTCACCTGACGTTCTGTCTCTCCATCTCTGACCACGATCAAGCGATCAATGTTCGCGTCAGCCGTATCTCTCTCTTCTCGTAGATCCTGCTTCCGTACTGAGAAGTTGATAGGCTCGGAACTAACCAGGCCGTTGATTGAAGACTGCAATGCAGTGAAGAGAGCCATTGAAGTAAGCTTACCCTCATTAACAATCTCATTGCGAAAAGCTACCCACGCCGCAGTGTTGATCACGCCAATAGACTCATAGACTACCTGAAGTTCATCGAGCCATGCTTTAGCCTCTGCGTTGTTCACGTTGATGGTGGCGACTGTTCGCACAGCATCTTGCGCCACTCCCTGACTGATTGTGGGATCTGCGATGACAGCGTCAATTACTGCTTCGAAGACATCTGTATTTGTTGTCACGGTGTTCTCCTATAGCTCGTTTGTGGAGTTAATATCTGCGACTCCGGTTACTATATTTGCGGGAGTTGATATCTGCCTAATCTGTACATCTACAATAAACGAGTTGGTTGAAAAGGCCGGGACTCCATTAAAACTTGACATTGACAAAATCTGATTGCAGGGAAGCCACTGATTAAAGCCCGTCCAACCCGTCCATACTTCCGGTTGCATGCTGGCAACATTGAGAGGCACGAGTTGCGCCTCAAATTGGGCAGCGGATGCTCCCCCATCATCAATCCAGTTTGTGCCGAGGTTGATATCAGTCCAAAAGATGGTGAGATTGGTCGGCTCAGCGAGGTACTGATAAAATCCACCAGGTATTAAGCGGATACCAATGATGGATTCGTTAGTGCCAAATGACTGTACTGATTGAAACGTATTGGCAGCAAGTGCAATGTTGCCCGGAGGGATAGGAGGCGTAAGTACTGACGCCAAGTCAGTATTGATCTGCCCAGTCCATACTGCGAAGTCTGTGGATGCTGGATCAATGGCCCCAGCAGTCGGATTGATCATCACAAAGCGTATTGAGTCTGCTGTCACCACGGTTGCTTGCACCACCATGTCATCAAACGAAGAAGCATCTGTCAATGGAACCAGTCTCACAGATGTCCCAAGGGGAGCCGCACCGGCAGCTACTGGAACATCAATCAGCGCCGAACCATTAGAAGGCACACTCGGAAAGTCCAGCGTAGTTGTATAGACCCGAATGTTTCTGTAAAGCGTGTCTAGCCTAATCATGCGCC
>DATKVL010000188.1:0-7523 GCA_035530115.1 Dehalococcoidia bacterium
TCTTTGACATCTATGGCACTCAGGAGGGACTCCGCGCTATGGAGTGCAACCCTGGCCAAGGGATGCACATCTTCGAAGATTTGGGCATTGTTGAGGTAGTAGATGAGGACAACTGCCCTGTGCCCGACGGGACTCTAGGACACAAGATTCTGTTCACCAGTCTCTTTGGTTTCACTCAGCCCGTCATCCGCTACGAAATATCTGACATGATGGTACTGGCTCCGGAGCCGTGCCCGTGTGGCCAGCCATTCCGCCGTATTCTTGCCATCAACGGCAGGAATGACGATGTTCTCTATCTTCGAGGTCGAGGAGGGAGACAGGTTGCCGTTCATCCTGTCCATTTTTGGAACGTTCTGGAAAGCTTCGCCGATATACGGCAGTACCAGGTGGTCCATGAACCGGACGGCATCTGCTTGCGACTGATGTTCGAGGAAGGGAATGGACACGTAGCTAGTAGCGTCCGGGAACAGATGGCACGGAAGTTACATGCCCTGGGCGTTGATCGCCCGTCTATCCGTGTTGAACTGGTGACCACGCTGGAAGACCGCTCCCGTCATATGGGGAAGTGGAAGAACATCATCTCCAACGTAAACCAGTCAGTGCAATAGCCGCAGATTATTAGCGACCGGATTGCCGCGCGTTCCAGAAAGCTATGCCTGCGGATGCGGCGTGATTAGGCGATGAAAATGAGTTCCCAGGGTGGATAACATGGCATCCCGTTTATTAGAAGTTATTATACGGGCTATGTTGCCCATCATAAACAAAGTTCACGCAATAGCCCTCGGTATCAAGCCTCGCGAAAGAAGCAGCATCATCTGCGTTGAGGTAAGACGTCACAAGGGCTGTCCTATCAAGCTGGAGGACGGTTGTGAGGTCAGGCCTGGCGACCCTGTCATCAAACTGCACTTGAATAATGCCTGGATTGCTGAGAAACGGCGGTCAAGCTCAGGGTCAGGGAGGAGGGATTTCCCGCGGGGATTCGTCTCCTACTTAAAGGACGGCTTGCAACTCCTGGCCACAGAAGTAGCCAATGGGAAATATGGTGGCATCGTTGCAGTGTACGGCTGGACTGCCTTTCATGCTCATGCTGGACGGTTGGGATTCCAGGTCATCGATTTGCCGAACACCCTGAGGATAAAGCTGGCCCGACTCCACATCACCGCACTAATGCAGGCCCATCATATCCCCTGGCTCAAGAGGCGTACCGCCTCTCGTAAATCCGTGAAGGTTAAGGCGGTTTGGCTCTCCCGTGCCGAACTCTTGAGAATCCACGGCTCGGCCTCGTGATGCTTCTGTCTTAATAACACGAAGGCTAAGGCCGAACCTGACCGGTGCCCTGGATAATCCACTTGTAGCTGGTCAGCTCTTTCAAAGCCATAGGACCACGGGCGTGAAATTTCTGTGTGCTTATGCCTATCTCGGCACCTAATCCAAACTGGCTCCCATCGGTGAAACGAGTGCTTGCATTGGCATAAACACAGGCAGCATCCACTTCGTTAAGAAAGCGCGTTGCTGCCGAATGGTCTTCGGTAACGATAGCTTCGGAGTGCCCTGAGCCGTATTTCTCAATGTGCTCCAGAGCTTCGTCCAGAGAGTCAACCACCTTGATAGCCGCTTTCAGCGACAGGTATTCCTTCCCCCAGTCTTCGTCTGTTGCCGGGACCAGTTTTAAGGAAGGGACAGGCTTAAGTATAGTCAAGGCTTGTTCGTCGCAGTGCATTTCCACCCCGGCTTTGGCCCACTCTTTAGCAATGGAAGGCAGGTAAGCTTGAGCAATCTGATTATGAACTAAGATGCAATCGAGAGCATTGCATACGGTGGGGCGCTGAACCTTAGCATTGTAGGCAATAGCTACCGCCTTATTCAGGTCGGCATTCTTGTCCACATAGGTATGGCAAACACCGATGCCGCCGCTAAGTACCGGCATAGCGGCATTCTCTGAAACAAGCTTTATCAAACCAGCACCGCCACGGGGAATCATCAGGTCAATTATTCCCTTCATCTTGAGCATATGGTTGACTAAAGCTCGCTCCGTGGACTCAATAAGTTGGATTGCTCCGTCTGGCACTCCAGCCCGGTGACAGGCCTCCTGGGCTACCCTGGCTAAGGCAGTGTTGGAGTTTATAGCTTCCTTGCCACCGCGAAGGATGACGGCATTGCCTGATTTAAGGCACAGGCTTGATATGTCTATGGTAACATTGGGGCGGCTCTCATATATCGCCCCGATAACTCCCAAAGGGACTCGCCTCTTGCTTATCTGCAAGCCATTGGGTAAAGTTCGCATCTCAAGCACCTCGCCTACGGGGTCAGGCAGTGCCGCCACTGTTTTTGTGTCCTGAGCCATGCCCTCCAGGCGGGATGGCGACAACATGAGCCTGTCAAGCATGGCCTCGCTCATCCCCGAAGCCTTCGCCTCTTCGTAATCAATCTTGTTGGCAGCCAGAATTTCATCCTGCTTATCAATAAGAGCCTCAGCAATGTTGAGCAAAGCCTTATTCTTGGTTTCTGTAGAAAGAAACGCCAGCTTCCTCGACGCTGCCTTAGCAGCCTTTCCCTTCTCCGCTAGCTCTTTTATAGCTGATTTCATAGCAACTATCCTTTCATGCCTCTCTTTTGAAAATTTCTTCCGATTCTCTGTATCAACCGTCCATAAGCGTTCTTTGGCATTTGTCTCTCACATTTTTGTAGTGTTCACAATATCACCATATTGTTCCTATGAACCACTTCGTCGCCGTAGTCGTAGCCGAGGAGGCTGAGGATTCTGTCGGAATGTTTCCCTCCGATGATAGCTAAATCAGAAGAGCTATAGTTGGAAATACCACAGCCAATGCGTTTGCCCTGCTCGTCCAGGATATCCACAATATCGCCGCGGTGAAACTCGCCCCCCGCCTTCATAATCCCCGCAGGGAGCAGGCTTTTATTGTGCTCCTTGAGGGCTAAGACAGCGCCTTTGTCCACCGTGACCTTGCCTTTGGAAGCCAGCCCGCTGAGCATCCACCTTTTTTTGCTCTCCATCTTGTTCACCTGCGTGGGAAAGAAAGTGCCTATGTCTTCTCCCTGGCTAATCCTCACCAGTATGTCAGGTTCCCGCCCGTCGGCGATGATTACATTGACCCCTGAACAGGTAGCTAGCCTGGCTGCTTCAATCTTGGTCGTCATGCCGCCAATCCCCTGGCGACTGGCAGTATTACTAGCTATACGTTCAACCTCGGCGTCAATCTTGTCCACCCGGCGAATAAGTTGAGCTTCAGGATTGTAACGTGGGTCGGCAATGTATAAGCCTCCGATGTCGGTGAGCAGTGCTAGAAGGTCAGCATCAACCAGGTTAGCCACCATGGCGGAAAGATTATCGTTATCCCCGAATTTGAGCTCTGCAATCTCATCGATGGCGACAACGTCATTCTCATTGACAATGCAGATTATGCCAAGCTCGATAAGGGCCAGCAGGGTATTACGAGCATTAAGATAGCCACTGCGGTCGGAGAGGTCTTCCTTCGTGAGCAATGCCTGGGCTACGGTTATATCATACTGGCTGAAAAGTTGTTCATAGTTATACATGAGGTGGCTTTGGCCCACCGAAGCCAGGACTTGTTTAAAAGGGGTGTTCTTGCGTTCTGGAACTTTTTTAAGCTTCTGTCTTCCCGAGGCAATAGCTCCGGAAGAGATTATTATTATCTCCTTCCCCTGGCCGTGGAGTCGGGCTATCTGCTCCACCAAACTTGACATAACTTGCAAGTCGAGATGGTCAGTGCCCGAGGTAATGAGGCCGGTGCCGAATTTAGTCACTATTCGATGGTAAGACATTGGCATAAATCTAGCAGTTTTCACTCATACTGACAACTCAGGCAAGGAAGAAGCAAGACATTCGGGCAATCGAAAAGGGAAGAATTAATAATCCCTCAGAATGTGCAATCGGATTGTTGCCGCATCACCTCTGTCTATTAAGTTTATGACAATGAAAATCCGATCCTATAATTTTGCTTACTCACCCAATATCTGAATAGTAATCTTTCTGGACCTGGAGCGGTTATCAAAATCTACGAAAACTATCTGCTGCCAGGTGCCCAGAGTTAACCTCTTGTTCACAAAAGGTATTATTAGTGAAGCTCCGAGTGTGGAGGCGCGCACATGGGAATGGCCATTCCCATCCCCCCAAGTTTTATTATGCTCATAAGGAATATTCTGGGGTATCACTCTATCCCACATATTCTTAAAATCGGAAACTAGATTTGGCTCATACTCTATAGTGGTTATTCCGGCCGTTGAACCGACTATAAACAGAGTGACTATTCCACTATTAACCCCAGATTCCTCTACATTCTTTGCCACCTGAGAGGTTATATCGATAATGTCGCAATTACCTTTTGATTGAAGGGAGATGTCTTTAGTGACTACAGTCATATCCTTACCTCCTGCCATATGATATCGTCTAACTCAAATACAGGTCCATCGCGGCATACCTGTTTTAAGCCTTTCTTGGTATTTATAGTGCAGCCATAGCAAGCTCCGAAACCACACCCCATCCTCACCTCAAGGGAAACCTGACATTTTCTTAGTTTGAGATTGCTTCGCTTCGCTCGCCATGACATCCCTGCCATCGCCTTATACATATCCGCTGGACCACAGGCATACACCTGGTCAGCCCAGTCTAAGAAATCAGGCAGAATATCCGTGGCCATGCCTTTCTTACCCATGCTGCCATCCTCGGTGACGGGAATAAATTGAACTCCTTTTGGTAAAGGCGAGAGTTTGCTTCGCTTCTTGCCCGCAGAAGAAGGGCCTATCTTGGGCATGGCCGAGGGATAGAGTTGAGCAGCAGTGCTCGCCCCATGAATTAAAGTTATCTGGTGCTTTGATGAAGCACACTGCATCAAGAAAACGAGCGGAGCAATGCCAATTCCCCCAGCTACCAGCAGTAAGTTCCTTGCTCCCGGTTCGATACTAAAACCCCTGCCCAAAGGGCTTAGAATGTCTATCCTGTCACGTTTCTGTCGCTGTGACAGCCAGAGGGTGCCTTTGCCCGTTACCTTGAACAGGAGGGCAATTTCTCGGGATGAAACTTGATGGACGCTGAGAGGGCGACGTAATGTAAAATCTCCACACCGCAGTGTGATGAATTGCCCCGGCAGAACTGAACAAGCTATATTTGGTGCCTCAATCCACATGAGGTGTATGCCGGGCATGACCTCCACATTAGAAGCTACGGAGCATAAGGTTTGTTTCATGCTAAGGATTTATCCTATACTCTGCTCGTCATTTTCCCTCTTTAGATACTCCCTGAGTGGTTGAACGTTAAAGATTTGGCTACTATCTGCCAGCGCTCCTATGGCTACCCGAGCAGTATCTAATGAAGTGAAGCAGGGTATCCTCTTTTCTGCCGCGGCACGCCTGATATCTAACCCGTCTTTTAGCGGAATGCGCCCTCCAGTGATAGTATTAATCACTCCGCTCACAGAATTATCTTGAATAACATCAATAACGTTAGGATGCCCTTCGCTTAGCTTCTTGGTCACCATTTTTACCGGGAACCCCATAGATTCAATCATCGCTGCAGTCCCCTCCGTGGCGTAGAGCTCGTGGTGAAGTGAATGCAATTGCTTAATCAGAGGCAAGGATTCATCTTTATCTTTTTCTGCAATGCTAAGTAGCAGACTACCTCCTTGAGGCAGCATCAATCCAGCAGCTAAAAGTGCCTTAACCAAGGCTGCCTCAAAGCTGTAATCAATCCCCATAACCTCGCCTGTGGACTTCATCTCAGGACCAAGGTAGCTATCTACTCCAATCAATTTGGACATGGAGAAAACGGGAGCCTTTATACCTACCAACTTTTGTCTCTTCCGTAACCCACCTTCATAGCCTTGCTCCTTGAGGCTAATCCCAGCCATTACCTTAGTGGCAATTCTTACCATGGGCACGCCGGTCACCTTGGAGATAAAAGGCACGGTTCGGCTGGCGCGGGGATTTACCTCAAAAACATATACCGTTGAGCGACCATTTTCCCTCATGATTACCATCTGGACGTTCATCAACCCTTTAATTCCCAGAGCCAGTCCAATTCGGATGGTGTAATCTACCATGGCATTTACTTCGTCTTCAGTGAGATTGATTCCCGGGTAGATAGACAAGGCATCACCACTATGTACGCCAGCTCTTTCAATATGCTCCATCACGCCAGGAATAAGAACCTTTTCCCCGTCGCAAATGGCATCTACCTCGACTTCTTTACCATGGAAATATTTATCAATAAGCACAGGATGCTGGCTATCCATCTCCAGAGCTAGTGTCAGGTAGCGGATTAACTCAGGTTCGTTGTACACGATTTCCATAGCCCGGCCTCCCAGGACATAACTAGGGCGCACTAACACAGGATAATCTAAGGATTTGGCTACATTTAGGGCCTCCTCAATGGATGTCACTCCAGCCCCGGGGGGCTGAGGAATACCTAATCTGTCCAGGAAATCTTCAAAGCGGCGGCGGTCCTCTGCTATGTCTATGGCTTCGGCGCTCGAGCCAAGTATGGGTAAATTGTTGCGAGCTAGGACTCCAACCAGATTAATAGGTGTTTGTCCACCAAGCTGAACGATGGATGGTGGAGCAGAGCCGTTATTACTCTCATTTTCAAGTATATTTCGGATGCTTTCCTCGTCCAGCGCTTCGAAATAGAGGCGAGTACTGGTGTCAAAATCAGTGGAAACTGTCTCAGGATTAGAATTGACCAGGATGCTCTTTATTCCTATCTCTTGAAGCGCCCAGGCTGAATGAACGCAGCAATAGTCAAACTCAATTCCTTGCCCGATGCGTATAGGCCCGCTGCTGATAACCACAGCTTTCTGCCCTTCCAAAGGCGCAGCTTCGTTCTCTTTTTCATAGGTGCTGTAGAAATAAGGGGTCTCAGCATCAAATTCGGCAGCACAGGTATCCACCATCTTGTACACCGGGCGGATTTGCCATTGGTGGCGAGCCTGTCTTACCTGCTCCGGCAACCTATCGGCCAAAGTGCTCACTTGTTCATCGGAAAAGCCCAGCCTCTTCGCCTCCCATAAAAGCTCCGGTGTCAACGGTTCGGAAAGAAGTCTCCTTTCCATGTCCACAATATTCTGGAACTTATAAATAAACCAGGGGTCTATGCCAGTGATCTGGGAGAGCTCTTCGGGCGTGGCTTCTCTTCGCAGCGCCGCCATAATCGCCCATAGTCTTAAGTCGTTAGGGTGAAGCGGGTAGGAATTAAGCCCTTTCCCTTTACTCCAGCCGGGGTCTTCCCAAAGCAGGGTGCGTTTGCCGAATTCCAGGGAGCGCACCGCCTTTTGTATGGCAGCCTCAAAACACCTGTCAATGGCCATTACCTCACCAGTGGCTTTCATCTGGCTGCCAATTTTTCGGTCACCCAAAGCAAATTTATCAAAGGGCCATCTGGGAATCTTGACTACGCAGTAATCCAGGGCTGGCTCGAAAGACGCCAGCGTTTTGCCCGTGACCTTATTGGGGATCTCATCGAGCCTCTTGCCTATGGCTATTTTGGCAGC
>DATKVL010000189.1:0-2222 GCA_035530115.1 Dehalococcoidia bacterium
CTATGAAGTTCCCGAAGGTCTTACCATTATGAAAGCCATGGAGTATGCTGGCTATAAGTTCATTCGAGGTTGTGGGTGTCGGGGGGGAACCTGCGGTGCCTGCGGTACGGTTTATCGTAAGCCTGGCGATTATAAATTACAGGTAGCGCTTGCTTGCCAGAAGACAGTCGAGCCAGGTATGTATATGGCCCAAATACCCTTTTTCCCTGCCAATCGGGCCCAGTATGAATTCGCTGATTTAATTTCCGCCCCGGAAGAGGTTTTTAAACTATATCCTGAGCTATTCCGCTGTGTGGCCTGCAATGCCTGCACGAAGGCTTGTCCTCAGGGAATAGAGGTCATGGATGCCATCGCAGCTTTGAAACAAGGGAATATCGCCGAGGCTGCTCGACTTAGTTTCGATTGTATCCAATGTGGGTTATGCACTAGTCGCTGCTTTGGGGAATTAGCTCAGTATCATATGTTCCAACTCGCGCGAAGAATTTACGGAGCTAAAATTCTCCCCAGGGCAGAACATTTAGCCGAAATAGTAGGAACAATTAACGAAGGAAGGTATGACCAAATTCTAGAAGAGTTGAAGCATGTGAAGGAGGATGAGCTGAAAAAGTTATATCAGGAACGGGAGGCGGAGCCAATGGCAGCCGGGGAGGATTGGAAACCAAAAGATACAAGATATCTATAGGAGGCGAGATGAGTTACTTAGGATATCCAGACTTCTTCGAGCCCTATATCAAGAAGGTAGAACAGAACAGACCTGCCCGTGTAGAGAAAAGGAAGAAAGGGGAGGAATTTCCCTTTATGTCCCTGGAAGAAAGACAGGACATGTTGAAATATCACCCTGATTATAAGGAGGAGGGGAGAAGAGAGATAAAAGTTGGCCCAAATAAGGGTTATAGGATAGCTCACGAGTTTGTTGACCTGCTGGAAGCTAAGAGCAAGGTTGATCCTGATAAGGTGGACCTCACGAGGGCTGACTATGAAACTGATGTCTTAGTTATTGGGGGTGGAGGGGCTGCCACCATTGCCGCCCTTATTGCCGAGGAAAATGGTGCCCAGGTTATTGTGGCTACCAAGCTTCGGCATGGCGATGCTAATACTATGATGGCTGAAGGTGGGATTCAGGCTGCCTCAAAAGGAGAAAAAGATTCTCCTTATTATCATTATCTGGATGTGATGGGAGGAGGACATTTCAAAAATGACCCCGAGATTGTGGCTGCTTTTGTGAAGCAAGCTCCTGATGCCCTCCGGTGGTTGGAAAGCCTGGGAGTTATGTTCTCCAAGTTTCCCGATGGCAGGCTGGATGCTATGCACGGTGGGGGAACTTGCCGAAAAAGGATGCATTATTGCGCCGACCTCAGCGGACTGGAAATCATGCGCACAGTGCGCGATGAAGCTCGTAATCGGGCTAATATCAAAGTTCTGGAGTTTTCCCCGGCAGTAGAGCTTATCTTGAACGAATACGGGCAGTGTGCTGGAGCCTTGCTCTATAACATGGAAACTGAGGAGTACATTGTTGTCAGAGCCAAGGCGGTGGTTTTAGCTACCGGTGGTGCTGGAAGGCTCCATATTCAGGGGTTTATAACCACCAATCATTATGGTGCCACCGCCGATGGTATTGTTTTAGGCTACAGAGCAGGTGTGCCTTTGGCTTTCATGCATACTGTTCAATATCACCCCACAGGCGTCATTTTCCCGGAGCAAATAGAGGGATGGCTCATTACCGAGAGGTTCCGGTCAGAGGGGGCGGACATTTTGAATGTCCACGGGGAGAAGTTTGTCAATGAGCGCGAGCCCAGGGATGTGGAATCAGCCCGGTTTATCAAAGAATGCCTGGATGGCAAGGGCGTTCCCACTCCTACTGGAAAAGTAGGAATATGGCTCGATTCCCCCATGCTTGACATCCTCCACGGTGAGGGGAGGGTGCGAATCGCCTTTGTGGGGAAATGGAAGGTATACGACCGCTTAGGAATTGATATATCTAAAGCACCCATGCTGGTCTATCCCACACTCCATTATCAGAATGGGGGGCTTAAGGACGATGACGAATGCGAAACTGCTGTGCCCGGGCTTTATGTTGCCGGGGAAGTAACTGGGGGGTTGCATGGAGAAAACAGGCTGATGGGCAATTCGCTTATGGATATTGTAGTATTTGGCCGGATTGCGGGAAAGAATGCTGCTATATTCGCCAGGGAGAAAGCAAAAGAGGGAAAGCTAACCTTGGA
>DATKVL010000190.1:0-8067 GCA_035530115.1 Dehalococcoidia bacterium
AGCACTTTTACCGTGACTGTAAAGTCGCCTTCCGTATTCGGGGCAGTCCAGGTAATCATAGAGCCCTCCCCGGAAATATTGCCGCCTGTGCATGACCATTCGTAAACCAGTTCGCCGCTCGTGTTTGAAGCAATGCACTCAATATTGTAATCGTATGTTTTTGCGACCTTGTACCCGGTAGTGGTTTCTTTCAAATATGGGTGCTCGGCAGTAACAATCAGGTTTTCAATAATTGGCGGAGGACCATTTGACGCGATGAGAGCTATCGATTCTGTGGTTTCCCTACCCTGACTATCACTAACCACGACTGTGATGTCGTACATACCAACTTCTTCAGGAGCAGTCCAGATAACTTCGGGTCCCGTGCCAGTAATATTACCTCCGGTGGTTGACCACTCGTAGCTCAGCTCGTCGCCATCAGGGCTTGAAGCATTACACGTCACCTGGATACTACCCGAAGGAGTAGTCCAGGGTGCCTCGGCTTCCAGGCTGGTGATAACTGGCCGGCGGTTGACCGTACAAGATGAGGCCAGAAGCAGCACTGCTACCGCCACAATGACCATGATTGCTAGAAATCTTTTTTTGTTCATCAGTTTCTCTCCCCGGAGATTCCTTCGCTCAAGCCTGTATCCAGGGCACCACATATATTACCACTCTTATAAGGATGATGGAAACTACCGGTTGAATGACTTTTCAGGTATATTCTTCATGAAAGGCAAATTGTGTGCAGGTTACTACCTGGAAGATTATGCCCTTAGCCAGAGCTGTCATTTATCTCCTAATATCACCAAATCACACATGACACGCAATTCACCACTTCGAAAACTATGCTCTTCCTGACCCAATTACTTGCGCCATCAAATACTTTTACCGTGATCGTAACGTCACCCTCCGTATCCGGGGCAGTCCAGGTAATCAGAGAGCCCTCCCCGGAAATATTGCCGCCTGTGCATGACCATTCGTAAACCAGTTCGCCGCTGCCTGAAGCAATGCACTCAATAGCGTATTCTTTTGTTTTCGCGACCTTGTACCCGGTAGTGGTTTCTTTCAAATATGGGTGCTCGGCAGTAACAATCAGGCCTTCAATAATTGGCGGAAAACCATTTGACGCGATGAGAGCTATCGATTCTGTTTCTTGCCTACCTTGACCATCGGTAACCACAACTGTGATGTCATACATGCCAACTTCTCCAGGAGCAGTCCAGATAACTTCAGGCCCCGTGCCAGAAATATTACCTCCGGTGGTTGACCACTCGTAACTTAGCTCGCCGCCATCAGGGCTTGAAGCAGTACACGTCACCTGGAGACTATCCAAAGGAGCGGTCCAGTAGTCTGGCTCGGCTTCCAGGCTGGTGATAATTGACGCCGCGCAAGATGAAGCCAGGAGCAACACTGCTGCCCCCACAATTACCAGACATCTTTTTTTGTTCATTAGTTTTTCACCCCTGAAGCCTCTTTCGTTCAAGCCTGTATCTCGGCATCACATATATTATTACTCTTATAAGGGTGATGGAAACTACCGCTTGAATGACTTTCCAGGCACCTTCTGCATGAAAGGCACATGGTGTGCAGGTCACCACTTGGAAGACTATGCCCTTAGCTAGAATACTATTTATCTCCTGATTTTATCTAAAAGTACATGCTGAACAGGACACGACGTAGAAAACTATTCTCTTACACACCCTATTGTCGGCGACATCAGACACTATTACCGTGACTGTAAAGTAATCGTTCATATCCGGGGCAGTCCAGGTAATCATAGAGCCCTCCCCGGAAATCTCGCCGCCATTGCATGACCAATCATAAGATACTCCGACACTCGTGCCTGAAACACTGCACTCAATAGCGTATTCCTTCGTTTTCCCGACCATGTACCCATATATGGTTGTTTTCAGATATTTGTGCTCGGCAGTGACAATCAGGTCTTCAATTGTTGGCGGAGTACCAGTTGTCACGCTAAGAGGTATCGACGGCCATGTGTCTTCCATACCGTGCCCATCGGTAACCACAACTGTGACGTAATATATGCCAGCTTCTTCGGGAGCAGTCCAGTTTACAATCTTACCTGTGCCAGAAATATCACCTCCGTCGGTTGACCACTCATAGCTCAGCTCGTCACCGTCAGGGTCTGAAGCAGTACACGTCACCTGGATACTACCCAAAGGGGTGGTCCAGTCTGCATTGGCTACCAGGTTGGTAATTTGTGGCGCCCTATTGCCTCTTACTGTGATGGTTACATGACTCATGACTTCGCCACCGCGGCCATCGGTCACCGTGACTGTAACATTGTAGGAGCCTTCAAAGTTAGGGGCGGTCCAGGTAACCGTAGCTCCTTCCTCATTTATTTCGCCTCCGCCAGCCGACCATTCATAGCTTAGCTCGTCGTCATCGCCGTCTGAAGCAGTACACACAATCTGGCAGCTTCCTAAAGGAATAACCCTCTCCGGCTCAGCTTCCAGGCTGTTGATAGCTGGCCGATGGTTGGCTAGCATCGTGTAAAATAGGATTGCAAGTAGCACTGCCACCACCACAACTACCGTAATTACCAGATATCTTTTTTTGTTCATTAGTTTCTCTCCTCTAGAGCCCCTTTCATTCAAGCCTGTATCCTGGGCATCGCATAATATATTACCACTTTATAATGGATTTGTTTAGAGCAGTGACACTCCCTTGTCATTGCGAGGCTGACAAAGTCAGCCGAAGCAATCTCGGAGGGGCAAGAAGATTTATCCTGGCAGCGATATTTTCGCTTAGAGTGGTGATTTGGATTGATATTCTTGATATATCCGCACTATATAACCGAAATCACCTTTATTTCGTCTCCCACCACCGTACCCAAGAAATCGCAAGCGCTTCCGTCTCTTAGCGATACTTCGAGATAGCCGCTGCTGCCCACAATAGCCATTACCCCTTCATTTTGCGCGTAGTAACTGCTGATACCTTGAATACTGTGCCCAGCCACCTCAACCACGACATCCTTTCCAGGTAAATCATTGCTTTTAACATTTGTAATCAAGTTGCCAAAGCGGTCAACATGTAAGACCCGGCCAACTAAATTACCCTCTGGATCGAGGGACGGCTTTGGTATGGGGAGGACATGCAGGGAGTTAACTTTCTCCCCGAATTCATAAAGGGAAATGCCCAGAGAGAGGCCGGCAGCCACGGGGGCAAAAACATCTCTTCCATGGAAGACAGGGCTGACTGGATGTCGCCAGAAGCGAGGGTCGGTAATGGCTACAGCTTCAAGGCCTGTCTTAAATACTATCTCTTTGAGGTCATGAGTATGTTCGGTTAATGAGCGACTTTCAACGAGAAATAAATCATCAATTATATAGCTGAGGATGCCATTATCGGGGGCAACAAAGAGGGCCGAAGATGTTTTCAGTATTATCCCCTGGCGCTCACTACCTACGCCGGGGTCAACAATAGCCACATGAATTGTTTGCTTAGGGAAATAGCGATAAGCAGTACCAAGTATGAAAGCAGCCTGCAGGATATTCTGCGGCTCGATAGAATGGCTGATATCTATAATATTAGCTTCAGGGTTAGTGCTTAAGATAGCGCCTTTCACAGCAGCAACGTAAGCATCATCATAGCCAAAATCGGTAGTCAGGGTTATTATGGAACTCATCTATAGATACTAAGCCTGATTAGCGATTAAAACAGCAAAAACGACAAGCACGACAGCTAAGATTATGGTCAGCCTGAAAAGGGTGCTTTCTATACCTCGCCGAGTTCGATACACTGAGTCAGCTTGCCCAAAGATACCCCCTATACCTCCACCGCGTAACTGAAATAGTACAGTAGCAATTAAGGCTATTGCTATTAGTATCTGGGCGATTAAAAAAGAAGTGGGCAATTTATTTACCTCCTAGCTCCTGTGTAATAATCTCTCTCACCACGGCTGGATTAGCCCTTCCTCTGGTAGCTTTCATTACCTGCCCTATAATAAACGTCAAAGCTTGCTGTTTGCCAGAGGTATAATCTGCCACTGCCCCGGTATTGTTGGCCATCACTTGTTTTACCACTTCCCTTATTTCACCGGCATCGCTAATCTGGCTGAGTTTCTTTTCCGTTATAATCTCGCTGGCTCCCTTGCCACTGCGAAACATCTCCTCAAACACCGCCTTGGCAGCCGGTCCGCTTATAGTGCCATTATCTACCAAGCCAAGCATTTGTGCCAGATGTTTCGGACTTATTTTAACATTTTCAATCGCAGTGTTGGTAGCGTTAAGCAGTCGGCTGAAATCTCCTAAAAGCCAGTTGCTAACCGTCTTTGCCTTGCCAGGGTCCATTAGCTTAACGCAGTTTTCAAAATAATCCGCCATGGCCCTGGAGCTAGTTAGAATATTAGCATCGTACAAGGACAAGCCATATTGGGTCATAAATCGGTCTCTGCGTGCTTCGGGTAATTCAGGGATTCTTGCTCGGATTTCCTCTATCCAGGCTCGGTCCAAAACCAGGGGAGGCAAATCAGGTTCGGGAAAATATCGGTAATCATCAGCATACTCTTTAGTTCTCTGGGTCACTGTTATACCTTTTTCCTCTATCCAACCTCTGGTTTCCTGTACCAGTTCTCCACCTTCCTCAAGCACCTTTCCTTGTCGCCTCGATTCATATTCCAGGGCTTGGTAAACAGCTTTGAAGCTATTCATATTTTTAACTTCCACCTTGGGCAAAAACTCTTTACTAGCCACTGGGCGTATGCTTATGTTGGCATCACATCTAAAGCTTCCTTCCTCCATATTGGCGGTGGACACCCCCAGATAACGCAAGATATTGTGCAACCTGATAAGATAATCCCGAGCCTCCTCGGGGGAACTTATTTCGGGCTCGCTAACAACCTCCATCAACGGCACCCCGGAGCGATTGACGTCTATCAGACTGTAATCCCCCCTGTGCCACAATTTAGCGACATCTTCTTCGAGATGCACCCTGGTGATATTGATTCTTTTCCTGGTACTGTTGCTATCAATGGTTAGCAAACCTCCTTTTCCAATAGGAGCATCATACTGGGAAATCTGGTAACCTTTCATCAGGTCAGGGTAAAAGTAGTTCTTGCGGTCGAATTTGGTATATTCGGGGATGGTACAATTTAAAGCCAGGGCGGTCATTACCGTATATTCTATTGCTTTTTCATTGATGACCGGGAGAACGCCAGGCATACCCAGGCAGATGGGGCAGACGTGGGTATTAGGATGGGCACTGGCATAATCGGTGCTGCAGCTACAGAACATCTTACTCTTGGTCAATAGCTGAGTATGAACCTCCAGGCCGATGACGATTTCATAGGTCATAGCTTTCGCTCAGTATAGCAGTGTTATCAGGCAAGGGCAAGGAGCAGTTGACTTGACCTGCACTCGGGGCATTGCTAGAATTGAATTTGGGGATATAGCTCAATTGGGAGAGCGCTGCGTTCGCATCGCAGAGGTCGGGGGTTCGAATCCCCCTATCTCCACCAGGAAATTCTGGAAAGATGGCTGGAGTGCCCTTCGGAAAACCGAGCTAACGAAGGGTCTCTCTGGAGATATAGTTAAGGCTTTTGGTTAACATAAAAATCAGAAAAACCTGCGAAAGACCTGTGACACAGCGAGGGTTTTGGTAGTAGCGTGCCCCTGTAGCTCAGTGGATAGAGCAGCGGTTTCCTAAACCGCGTGTCGGGCGTTCGAGTCGCCCCAGGGGTATTTTTGATATAATTACGCTGATTCAGGGGTGTAGCTCAGTTGGCTAGAGCAGCGGTCTCCAAAACCGCAGGTCGCGGGTTCGAGTCCTGCCACCCCTGCCAGGCCGAGGTGGTGGAATAGGTAGACACGCCATCTTGAGGGGGTGGTGGGCGCAAGCCCGTGGGAGTTCAAATCTCCCCCTCGGCACCAAGATCAGCTTGCGGGAACCGGGAAAAGACGGTAAAATTTATTCAGAGCGGAAGTAGTTCAGCGGTAGAACGCTTCCTTGCCAAGGAAGAGGTCGCGGGTTCGAATCCCGTCTTCCGCTCCAGTAAATTTGACAGTTGCGGCGGTGTAGCCAAGAGGTTAAGGCAGGGGTCTGCAAAACCCCGATGCGGCGGTTCGAATCCGCCCGCCGCCTTCTTGAGTCATCAATTATCAGGCCGAGGTGGCGGAATGGTAGACGCGGCGGACTTAAAATCCGCTTCCTGCAAGGGAGTGTGGGTTCGAGTCCCTCCCTCGGCAGTAAACTAACCCCACAGCTCCTGGACAATGCCAAATTACAAAGCCCAAATGTCAAATAAAGCCCGAAAGCCTAAACAATGACAAATGACAAAGCTCAAGTCTCAAAGAATGTCAAATAAAGCTCAAAACCCAAATGAGAAGAAGACCTGGTTTTAGCATTTAAGCATTTGGATTTTGATATTTGGATTTTGGTGAACGGGTTTTGCCATTTGGATTTTAGTAAATGGATTTTGATATTTGGATTTGTTTGGAAATTGGATTTTGGGATTTAGAATTTAGCTAATAGGGATTGCCACGCTTCGCTCGCAATGACATCCTCATTCTGTCGTTGCGAGGCTGACTTTAGTCAGCCGAAGCAATCTCGGTGGGGGGCAATGAGATTGCCACGCTTCGCTCGCAATGACAAAAAGCGGAGGGCTCACAAAGGTAGTACCTTTCTCTCATTGACTTCTGCGATATTGCGAATTATACTTTTCTAACTATGTGAACGGAGGCATGGCATGGCAAAAGTCAATAAAGAGGTAGAAGCAACAGAAGCCCCCCAAGCCATAAGCGATATGGAAAGGGATGAGATGGCGATGAAATTGGTGGCGGCAATGCTGGAGTCGAAGCTTATTGATATTAAACCCCAGCTTGATTTCACCACTGAACTGGGCTTCATCTATCCAGTCGTTGAGCAAGCAGTAAAGGTCAAAGGCACGGAAGCAGTATCAATTGTGGAATCCCTGACTGATAAGGATATATTGAAAAGGAGCTTCTTTGATAGGATCCTCCGTTGTTCCCGGTGCCAGTCAATAAATTTAAGACCAAGCACCCACTGCCCGAAATGCAGCTCAGGAGATATTGTCCGGGGCAGAATCCTCGAGCACCTGGCCTGCAGTTATGTCGGAGTTGAAGACGAATTTACGGCCAAGGGTAAATATATATGCCCCAGGTGTAAACTGGAGCTGCGGACTCTGGGCACCGACTACCAGAGCCGGGGAGTGCTGCGCAAGTGCCGTGATTGCGGCGAGATATTTAACGTGCCGTTGCTAAAGTGGCGCTGTCTGAAATGTTCCTCGCTTGCCAATGAGGATGAGATTGACGAGGTAAATATCTACGCATATCGCCTTGATGAATCGAAGAGAAACTGGCTGGAATTTGAAATTCAGCCTAAAGTGCAGTTCCTCGAATTCTTGAGGCGGCACGGCTACGAGGTAACGGAAAACGCCAGGGTGCAGGGAAGGTCGGGGGCAGAACATAGCATAGATATGCTGGCTACCAGGGATGACGGCGTCGTTACCCATAATGTCGCTATCGGGGTTGAGATTGCCAGGGATAAGATAGGCCTGGACAGGATATTGGATTTTGATGTCAAAGCCTTCGATAGCGGCATTCACGATAAAGTACTGATTATCATCCCCACGTTAGGTGAAGAGGCGGCGAAATTTGCCAGCTACCATAGGATAAAGGTGCTTGAACCCAAGGACCTGGAAATAGTGCTGACCGGCGGTCCCCAGCGAGGCCCGGAAATAGTGAAGGAGCCTTTTGAATTTAAGTCCAAATCACAGCTTATACAATACCTGAAGAAACAAGGCTACAGAGTAAAGGAAAATGCTGAAGTCAAAGGCCGGTCTGGCGCTGCCCATAACATAGACATACTGGCTACCAAGGAAGAGGGCATCATTACTCATCGTATTGCTATCGGCATCGATGTGTATGAGAAGCCGATGGGACTGGATAGGGTATTTGACTTTGATGACAGGGCTTATGATGCAAGTATTATGGACAAGGTCCTTATTGCTGTTCCCGGACTCACCAAGGAAGCCATGCAGTTTGCTGAGCGTCAGGGGATAAGAGTCTTTGAGATCGAGCAACTGGAGTCAGAGCCATCTGGAGA
>DATKVL010000191.1:0-2286 GCA_035530115.1 Dehalococcoidia bacterium
CTCTTAAGATACTGTATGGCGCGGAGACCGTGAACTGCTATCGTGGCTGCGACAAACCGGGGTATCAATAACCACAAAGGATTTACTCCTAACGCCAAGAATAAGCCAGTTTCTTCCACTATACTGTGGTTGATGCCAATAGAAATCTGCAGATGTTCCAGTTCTTCTTTTGTTAGATCTTCCTTCTTAGCTTCCTCCATAATAACGGCGCTCCCATATAGCAGGCCAAAACCAGCGCCCGTTACCCACATCGTTGCTGCCCGATCCGAAAGTCCAAGGAGTTTCATCAACGGCCTGAAAAACTTGACCAGATATTTGATCCATCCTAGAGACTCTGAGGCAGAGAGCGCCGTCATAACCAGCATAATGATTAGGAAAACCCTGCCACATAAGCCCAGTGTGTCAATAGCCCAGCCCTTCAGAACCTCAATAAACGGAGTCTGAGTTGCAAGGTTGGCTGGCAAACTAATGCTCTGGCCGGTATCAGTGAAAAATTGGGAAACAACGAACACACACAAAGCAGCTGCGCCAATACGAACCAGGGTTGCTTTGATGACATTTAAACCAGATTTATGCTGGACTATGCCTTCGACAATTAGCATGTGGGCAATGGTTATGAACAAGGCGATCAAGATGATTTGTCCAATGGAAAAGGGAAGTACTACAATGATGGCGATCGCTGCGTAAAAGCTTACTAGCATTGCGATGATGATTGGCAACGCTGCTGCAGCAGGCAGATTGATAAGGCTCATTAAGGGGTGTAGTAAGAAATCTAGTTGACTTAGCCAACCACTCCACTGTAAAAGAGCTGCGAGAAAGGAGACAGGTACAATGATTTTGCATATCCAAACAAAATTACTCCACCCCTTCTTAATTCCTGTGCGGAGGCCTGTTTTTAATTGAGTCCGGAATTCAGACATCTTATCGGAGAAAGTGATTTAGCAGTCTTTGGAGCCCCTGTATTCCTGAACTGTGAAGCCAAGGTCGTGGCACTGTTGTTCCACTGCCTCCAAGATTGCTCGGTCAGGGCTGCCTCTGGTTTCAGGTCGGGTGGCGTTAAAGCCTGCGGCAACGCTGGCCATGATAAGCGATTGCACGAGGCTACTTCCCAGAACATGGTAGGCAGCAAAGACCCCGGCGAAGACATCCCCACAACCTACCGTGTTGACAACATTTAGACCTAGCTTCTTGAGAGGCAAGGCGGGGATTTGGGTCACCGTACCGCTAGCCGGTTCAAGCATGGCAGCTCCTTGAGCGCCAAGTTTGAGCACTGTGTGATTGCCGAGTCCCAGCTCTTTTAGCTTCTGCAAGCTTATATTCAACTCATCTGTTCCCAGTAAAGCATTCGCCTCCGTCTCATTTAAGAAGAGGACTTCTGCCTGTCTGGCAAGAGACTGCAATGCTTCCGGATTCGGGCCTATCAAAATCCCCGGGTCCCACAGCACAGGGACATCGCGCCTTTTTGCCAGTTTTATTAGCTCCTCTGCCACTTCCAAATGAGGGTCGGTGAGGACGATGCCTCGACATTCCTGTAGTTGTTGCTTGACCTGTGCTTTGTTCAGGTGTGCCAGACCCAGCCTTGCATTCGCCCCCAGATGACTGGCAATAACGTTCTCCCCTGTTTGGTCAACCAGAATATAAGCCTGCCCCGATTCTTCTCCCACAACTTGGTGGATTCCCGCGGTGATGATTCCTTCATCCTCCAAAGCGGCAATTTGCTGGCGCGCGATGTCATCTTTCCCCAGAGCGCCTATCAGGGCAACCTCTTCGGCCCCTAAAATCCGTGCTGCAGCCACAGCAACATTGCCCCCTGTCCCACCCGATACACGGGTGATATGTTTTATGGTAACCTCTTCACCGGGCACCGGCAGCCGCTCCACGAAGCAGCTAATATCCCAGTTTATGGCACCACATACTACCAAGTTGGCCATCTTACTCCTCCAATATGCGCGATAGAAATAGCTTTAGAAAGCGAGGCCCGTCCACAGCAGAGGCTACGTGTATCAACTGAGAGCTATCAGAGGGCACGATACGAGTAACCCCTCTATCCCAATCATGTCCTTTAACTACTTCTACTCTTGCCAATGTAAAATCGAGCAAGGAAGCATCCAGCAATGTTGCCAAAGCCAGCGGGTCATGCATTCTACAGCATCCGTGGTATTTTACCTCGTATTCTACCAGTTGGGCTACCAGATGTGCAGCCGGTGTATGCCTGGTCTTAATTTGCTCCAGATGCTGGCTATTCAGGCAAGCCGCAGGGTCCATAGTTACATCCAGTCCCACAGC
>DATKVL010000192.1:0-11603 GCA_035530115.1 Dehalococcoidia bacterium
AAACAGAGTCTCAACAAGGGCATAGCAACAATAGAATATTACCTGAGCCGTGATGTGGAGAAGGGCAGAATATCTCAACAGGATAAAGACTCGACTCTGGCTCGCATCAAGGAGAGCATCACTCAGGAGGACCTGAGTGACCGCGATTTAGTTATAGAATCTGTCCCGGAGGATATGGAACTCAAGAAAAAGGTTTTTGCCGAACTGGACCGAATCTGTCCTAGACATACCATCCTCTGCTCCAACACATCCTGTCTGTCTGTTACAGAGCTTGCTCGAGTAACCAACCGCCCAGACAGGGTAATCGGGACACATTTTCTCTCCCCGGTACCGCGCAGCAAGCTACTCGAGATTGTCAGGGCGGACACGACCAGTGAGGAGACCCTCGCGACAGTAAAGGAGTTTGGACGCTCACTTGGAAAGGAAATCCTTGTCGCAAAAGATACTCCTGGGTTCATTTTCAACTATCTGCTGATAGCGTTGATAGGAGCCGCTGAGCGCCTGCTGGAGAATGGAGTAGCCAGCGCAGAGGATATTGACAAAAGTATGACCCTCGGGCTGGATCACCCTATAGGTCCACTGGCCCTAGCCGACTTTAACGGCCTGGACATTGGCTATATGGTATCCCGTGCGATGTATGAGAGGACTAAGGATCCCCGCTTTGCTCCATCCGCTATCATAAAAGAGCTGGTCGATTCTGGTCGTTTGGGACGTAAGACGGGTGAAGGGTTCTACAAGTATAAAAAGGAAAAGTAGTGCCCTGAAGACAAGGCTCTCAGGTTAGGGAAATTGCGAGGGCTCTCATTTTCAATGCCTTGGGGTATCGCTTTCAGCACCAGATTTCAAAATATTCTAGAATGGTTTAGCACTTAAAGAAATTTAGCTAAGGTCATTAAGCTTCGTTTCCAAATTTTTTTGCCTTAAAGATACTGTTAAATCTCCCCGAGTCCTTTCTATAATACCTCGTAAGGTGTCGGTGGTTCGCCTCAAGCCATGAGCGAGCAAATCCGGGAAATCCATAGTCATCAATATTCCGTGGATTTCATCCATTATAGTCAGTAATTCCTCGCAACGAGAAAAGTCCCCTCGCCTTAGACTATCTAATATATATCTCCGCAACTCCCCTACGGATTCGCCCAAGCCATCAAGGTAGGCAGCATTGCTTACGCCCAGTGCTCCCGGCTTTGGCAAGTCTTCCCCGACAATCAACGCTAAGGTTATATATCCTTCAGCTAACTCCTTTTGAGCGTCGTGAACAAAACCTGAATGTAGTAGCCTGCCATGCCTAGCCAGGTCGTGGTTCAGCTCTCGAAGTAATTCATGAGCCGAATCAAGGAGTCGCTTTGCCTTATCGTGCTCCTGGCGATGCACGGCACGTATGGCATCAGCGCTGTAACGGATGACCTGACGGCAACTACGCAAGGCTTTTTCTCTCGCCTCATCCTCAGCCGCAAAGTAGGGGCGAAGCTTCGCAGCGATAATCTCCAAATCTTCTACTGGTTTTGACATTGCCCTTTCGCCAAGTCCATTTTTACGACCAATTTCTGCACAGCTCCCTTAACATCTTTCTCGCCTAAGACAGCACTAATCACAGCTACAGCATCAGCTCCAGCAGCCACTACTTCATCGACATTATTCTGGTTTATGCCGCCAATAGCTACTAGAGAGGTAGATACTGTTCGCTTGAGTTCTTTGAGTATATCCACTCCCACTACAGTGGCTTCCCTTTTCGTTGTCGTGGGAAATATAGAGCCTACAGCAATATAGTCCGCTCCTTCAGCTTGGGCTTTTGTTGCCTGCGATAGCGTCGTGACGGAGCAGCCAACTATTTTATCTATAGGCAACTCCCTGCGGACTACAGGCAGGGGCAGGTCTTCCTGCCCAATGTGAAGCCCATCAGCGTCAACAACTATAGCTAGGTCGAGGTAATCATTTATTATAAATAGAACATCCGATTGACTACAGAGCTCCCTGAGCTTTTGCGCTACAAGTAGCAGTTCTCCCCTTTTGCTTTGCTTGTCGCGAAGTTGAATTACCCTGGCACCACCCTCAATAATTTGCCTAGCGATGTCCAGTTCATCCCTGCCCACCAGAAATTGCCTATCCAGAATGACGTAAAGCCCGGCAATTCTTTCTATTTTGTCCCGGCGTGATATTCGGGAAATCAAATCTCGCTCCAAGTTATAAAGAGCAAATCTCGCTTGCTCAAAGCTGGCTGAATTCAGCACTGGACTTATCTCTGGCAATTTGGCCAGCTCCTCTACCACGCGAAGAGATTCTTCCACCCTTTTAGCATTGGCTGTAACTAAATCCAGCAAGCCCTGCAGTGAGGTCGTTTTCATATTTATTTCTTTCTCCCTTAGAGGGATACGGTAAGGGCTACCAACATCATGTTCTGAATCTCTCTGAGATAAGAGCCTTACACTCAGTGATTCAGTCTCCCGGGCTAAATCATGACGTAGAGTCCTTAACCGCTGGCTCAGTTCAGCATCATTGAGAAGAAAGCGCGCGACATCTTCCAGAACTCGCAAGCCTTCACTGGAGCGGTTTAGATTGGCATCAATCATACGCAGCGGTTGGTGAGACACTTTCTAGGTCCTTCAGCGGCTCAGGCAACACACCTTCCCTGGCTGCTTGTATCTTTTCCTGAATCTGGGACGGTAGCTCCTGTCCCATGTCTTGGAACTTCTTTTCCACCCAGCGACCGATATTCCGGGGGTCTTTGTAATAATCCTCACCGGGGTGCATTGTAGGCTCGCCGCTCTCCTCCCATGCCGTCTTCAATGACTTAAGGTAGGCAAAGCCGGAAACGGCACGAGGTAAGTTGGTATTGCCACAGGATGAGCATTTTGGAGCAAAGGGAGCATAAATATCCCTTACCAAAAAAGCCAGTCTTCTGCGGCAGTTCTGACAAATAAATTCATAAATGGGCATGGGATACCTTCTCGTTCAATCACTCTCAGACTTGTTTTTCCCTTGGTCAGAGAACTCTTTCCTTTTTTCTTCTATCTGGGTAACGGGCCATTCGCCCCTCTCCATTTTCTCAGTTATTTCCTCATATTCCGGAGGGGATTTCTCACCGCTACTCATTCTCTTATTCCATTCGGCTATTGCTCTGGGGTCGTCGCGCATCATGCCCTGGGTTAACTCACGGTCGGAAAGTATGTCTTCATAAATATCCCTGTATGTTTTCTGTACGGAAAAGGTGGAGAATATCCGCTTGAGCTCGCTGCTGCCGCAGCGAGGACAGGGTGGTGGGGGCACAGAGGAGCTCTGCCGATATGAGCTAAAAATTCGGCGACAGGAATCACACCAATACTCATAAATAGGCATTTTCCCCTAGCAAGGAAATTTTAGCACAACTCCTTCCTTCGACCAAACCGTGCTGGGAAAGTATAACTTCTCTTCCTTTTCCTGAAGAAGTTATGAGACAGCTAGATTTGGTTAAGGATAGCCTAACTCTTTGCCCAGAACTGCCACTGCGGCTACCTGAGGAGGGCCACCGAAGGTCTGTGATATGCCAAGCTTGGCATCCTTTAGTTGACGCTCAGGCGATTGAGCCTTGCCCTGGAGTTGTTTGTAAACCTCGTAAGTCATCCTGAGGCCGCTAGCACCCACCGGGTGTCCAAAGCATTTCAGCCCACCATCGCTATTTACAGGCAAGCCACCGCCAAGCTCAAAGAAGCCAGAATCGATATCCTCCTTGGATTTGCCCTCCGGGCTAAAGCCAAGGAGTTCGTAAAGAAGCAACTCTGTGCTGGTAAAGCAATCGTGAACTTCAGCAATGTCAATTTGCTCTCGAGGATTCTTTACCCCAGCTTGCTCGTAAGCTTGGCGAGAAGAATTTATGACCTCCTCAAAATGGAGCCAATCGAAAGCCGGGCGGTTTTGGGGAAGCAGAGCAGAATGAGCCGCACCTAAGCCCTTTATATAGATAGGGTCATTCCTGTATTTTCTAGCTTGGCTGGCGGGAACCAAGAGGGCTGCGGCACCGCCGTCACTGTTGCCACAGCAATCAAAAAGACCGAGTGGCCAGGCGATAATAGGAGCACTCGTCACCTGTTCCAGGGTTACGCGGTTGTGGAAATGAGCCTTGGGGCAAAGGCTACCGTTGTAATGGTTCTTAACCGCAATCTTGCCAATGATGCGTTTACCTTCTTCGGGGCTCAGTCCGTAAGTGTAGAAATATCGAGTTGCGATCATGCCAAACGAGCCCGGCGCGGTGCGGCGTGCCTCCAGTACTGTGCTCATGCCTCGTCCGGTTCCCAAGCCAGGGAAGCCAGTATCCTTGAGCTTCTCCACACCCAGTGCCAAAACTAAATCGTACATACCACAAGCGACACCAAAGCAGGCATTCCTCAGAGCCTCATGTCCAGTGGTGCACCAATTTTCCACCCTGCTCATGGGTATGCCATGTAGTTTCAATGGTCCCGCCAGATGGGTGCAGCCAATGCCGACCATCGGTTGGGTGACACTCCCATACCAGCAAGCCTGAATATCCTTGGGGTCGATCCCGGCATCCTCATAAGCCTCGTAGGCAGCCTCTATGGCTAGGTCATCGAGCCCAGCGTCCCACCTCTCGCCAAACTTAGTGCAGCCCATACCAATAATGGCAACTTTATCCTTTATACTCTCCATTTATCTACCCTCCATTGGTCATTGGCTCACGACTCTCCCTTTTCCTCACCTTCATAAACTTCGGGAAATATTTCCCTCCTCCTAAATCTTTGCCAGTCTGGCTTCTTTTTCTGCCAGAATGCGTTCTTCCAATGTTCGGCTTCCTCCGAAGCGTAATATTTCCAGAGATACTGAGCTGAAACTGCCTCTATGCCCCGTATATAGGTAGTGGCGGCGTTGAAGCACGCTTTGATGCCCGCTATAGCTCCAGGACTTTTCTCCAATATTTCGTCGCACCATTTGTCCACCTCCTCTTCCAACTTATCTGCTGGTACTACCTTGTTCACCAGTCCCATCTCCAGGGCTTCTTGGGCAGTATACCGGCGGCAGAGATACCAAATTTCCCTGGCTTTCTTTTCTCCCACTACCATCATTAAATCAATGATACCTACACCTGGGTCGAAACTTCCCACCAAGGGGCCGACCTGGCCAAAGACGGCATTTTCTGAAGCTATGGAGAGGTCACAAATTTGCTGATAGACTTGCCCCCCTCCTATGGCATAACCATTCACTGCCGCGATAACCGGCTTAGGCATCTCCCGTATCAAGGTTTTGACCATTAAATCCTTTTCCAACATTCCCTTCCGATAGCCGGCTTTTGCTTCCTTGGCATCACCGCCGGTACAAAATGCCTTATCGCCAGCGCCAGTAAACACCACCACGCCTACAGTACCATCGCTTGCCACATCCTCAAAAGCTTTTATCAGTTCGTCCTGGGTGGAGGTAGTAAAGGCGTTATATGCCTCGGGTCTATTTATGGTTACCCTGGCTACTCCGGGCCTCTTTTCATAGATGATATCTTTAAAATCAAACCCTGGGATCTTTTCCCATTTTCTCTTTGCCATTGCTCATCCTTTCATCTTGATAGTTCACCTTATAGGTCGGCATTTCCAAAAATAGTTGTACATGCCCGCACCTTCATAGAGCTTCCTAAAAGTCATCTCTACCGGCATATCCACCTTTACCTCGCCGGGGTCACAATCCGTCATGGGAAGATACGCTCTGGTATTTTGGTAGTCAAACTCTATCCCTATCTGGGGTATTGTGGGGTCGTCACTTCTGCCAGCTAGGTTATCCAGGGTAAAAGTAAACACCTTGGCTTTGCTATCCGAGAGCCTGACTTCCTCAAAATTATCCTTGCTTCGGCAGTTATAGCAAACCCTTTCTATGGGGAAAGTGACGGTACCGCAATTCTTGCACTTGCTGCCGTGCATGCGAATGGCCCAGTTGCGCTCCCTCCAGCTAGTAGTCGCTGCCGGAAAGAGCCTGAGGGGTTCACCAGGTTGAGGCTCTAGCAGTCCTCTATAGCTGAGATATCTTGCATAGCTAGAGAGGGATCTCTTGGAGTTCAAGTATCCCTTCACCCCTCTTCTGTTATCCTTGACCTTTTCAATTTCTTTCGTCACGCTGAGCAGAAAGGCATCGCAACCACTACCATAGCTAGCCACCAGGATCTTGTCACCGGCCTTAGCTTCCTCTAGAGCAGCTACAAGCATAAGTAAAGCGTGTGCACAACCCGTAATGCCTACATTGCTGATAAGCAGGTCTTGAAGCTGCGCTTTAATATCAAACCCCAAGCGGCGCGCTAGCCCTTGCTGCGCCCTTGAATTGGGAGCATAAAGCACAGCTTTGGTGATATCCTGAACGGAGAGTGCTTTCTTTTGCAGTAAGCCTGAAATTGCCCTCTCCATATTCTCTGTATAGCCGTGCTCGATGATGAAGCGATCTTCCCAAGATTGGACATAGATATCTTTGTCTAGTCTCCACACATCGTATAGTTCGTTGGATATGGAATGGCTGCCTTCCACTATGATGGCGGGTTTGGCAGTATTGCCAATCAGCAAAGCTGCTGCAGCATCACCAAAGGTCTGTTCATAGTTTGACCGAGGATAACCTATGCGGCAATCAGAGGCAGTCACCAAGACTTGGCTGGCAGAGCCACTGGCTACAGCATCCAACGCTGCTCTAAATGCCGCCGTCGCTGACTTCAAGCTGTTGCCAAAGTCAGCGGTGATAATTTCCGGTCTTAAGTCGGAAGCCATGGCCACCAAGGTAGAGCATTCTTTCTCCTTATAGGGCGAGGTAGTGGAGGCAAAATATAAGCCATCTACCTTCTCCCTTTTTAAGCCGGCTAAACAGTCAATCGCAGCCTCACTTGCCATGGTGATAGTGTCTTCGTCGTTGTTGGCTACGCTTCTTTCACCCCTAGTTGAGGCACTTCCCCAAGCCTCGGCGATAGCATCTCGAGCGAGCCGCCATAATGGTATATAGGCACCGTATGAAATAATGCCAGCCATGAATTGAATCCTCCTTTATTTGTACTCTCGAATCCCTCGTCCCATCTTCCTGCCAAAATCCGCAGCTCCGACTTTTGGCAACCACTTTTTTAGCGTGCCTCGGCCTGCATATAGATTATGCTCCTTGTCCTGAGGTTGTCAATGGTGAAGGCTTTGCAACATTGCCTGCTCTCTAGTGCAAGGCTCTCTGCGCCTACAGTAGATTTTGCTAACGGCTGGCTGGAGTGCGTGGAAGTGTTTTGACACGAACACGATTCTGTATGGGCTACTCCAAGTAGAGTATCCTGCTGCAACTATTGCATTGGATTAAATCGCCAGCTTTGGCTTTCTGCCATTGACTCGTAGGCACGGTGATGTGGCATCCCTGGCATTTTCCTCTCTCCACTTTGACTACAGCTTGTCCCCTTGTTGGCCTGATTCGCTCATAAGTGTTGAGGGCTTCAGAGTCAATTTGCTGCGCTAGTCCATTACGGTCCCCCCTAAGCCTGGCAAGCAGAGCTTCAATTTCGCTTTTCCTTTGCCCAAAAATTTCTTGCCTCTGCTCCCATTCTCGTTTCAATCGTTCAATCTCTTCGGCGGTAGTTTTTACCTTGGCTTCTATCTCTTCTACCTGGCTCATTAATCCTAAGAGGGCATCTTCTTTCGGCCTAATCTGGCTCTTAAGGCCCTTGGCTTCTTTCTCAAGGTTAACCAGTTCCTTAGGATACTTGGTTGTGCCACTGTAAAGTTTGCTATCAATCTGCCTGACTTTCCCTTGAAGGTCTTCCAGTTCCCATTCAGAACTCTTTTGCTTTCTCCTCGCATCTTCCAGTTGTTCTTTCTGTGAAGCAAGCTTAGATTCGGCGACAACCAAGGCCTTATTGTCACTTAACTGATGTTCAACCTCACTTAGCTCTTGTTGCTTCCTTTGAAGCTCTAGGTCAAGCTGTTGCAACTTATAAAGTTGCCCTGCCAAACTCATGCTGGGGCTTATTGTAGAAGTGAAGTGGGGATATTGTCAAAAAATGCAGGCAGCTTCCTGGGAAAACCAGGAAGCTAAAGTTCCACAATCCTGGGTTTCACACGGCGTTTTTCGGCAGCGACAATGGCGTCTATCTGGGATACAACTTCATCAAGCTTATTTTGGCGGCTTGTTATCACATAATCGAAAAGCGGCAGGCTTTTTATTTCCCCTTTAGCCTTTTCCAACCTTAGGGCCAAATCTGTTGAAGACTCGCTGCGTCGCCTCTTCAACCTCTTTTCTAGTTCTTCCACTGAAGAAGGCGTGAGGAAAATAAATACTGCTTGGGGCAGGATTTCCTTAATAGTAGCGGCACCCTGAACATCTACTTTGACTATTGCATCTACCCCTTTGGATAAAGCCGAAGTTATTTCGTCTTTTGGCACACCATAGTAGTTGCCGTAGACATTGGCCCACTCCAGGAACTGGTGTTTTTCTATTATTTGTTGAAATTCTTTCCGAGAAACGAAGTGATAATCCACTCCATTCTTTTCCCCGGCACGCTTAGGACGTGTAGTAGCGGTAATGACATAATGAAAGGGACGCCCTAACTTTCTCATTCTGGCAAGCACAGCATCCTTACCTACTCCCGAAGGTCCGGAAAGGACGACGAGGAGGGGTCGAGAGCTTCTGGCGCCTCTTCGCTTCGTTCGAAGCTTCGACTCAAGGCTTCGGTCAGGCACTTCACAGCTCAACTTTTTCCTCAGACAGCATGGATGCAGTGGCTAATCTATGGGCGATGGTCTCTGCTGTCACGGCAGCCAACATCATGTGACCAGTATCAAAAAGAATAGCGGTCTTGGCTTTCCTGCCATGAGTGGCGTCAATTAAAAGTCCCTTTTCTCTTACTTCCCGAAGGAGTCGCTTGATTGGTTGCTGATTTATGGAAAGGAAAGCAATTACCCTATTTATAGCTATGACACTACCAAAACCGATATGAACTAATTCTGTAGACATGCTGCCCCTCCTAACTTAATTCTTGAATTCTAATTCTAGTTGACCGCAAAATTCCTGGTAATTCACCTCACTTCAGAAGACCCTATCTCTGTCTGTAGTTCTTCAACATTGTTTAGCATTTAGGATTCCGTGCTCAGGATTTATCAGTATTTAGTGCTTGTTGTAAAGTTTGCCAGAAGGCAGGATAGGATACCTGTGCCACCTGGGCATGCTTGATAGTCGTTTCTCCTTTGGCTATCAAACCGGCTACTGCCAGGCTCATCGCCAATCGGTGGTCAAAATGGCTGTCAACCTCTGTGCCCGACAAAGGTCTACCACCATAGATGACCATGCCATCCGGCAGAGGCTCAATTTTAGCACCCAGGCGAGAAAGCTCACTTACCACAGTGGCAATCCTGTCTGATTCCTTCACCCTCAGCTCCCCGGCATCCCTGATCACAGTTTTTCCTTTAGCAACACAGCCAGCCACGGCTAACACGGGAATCTCATCAATGAGGCGAGGGATAATATCACCACCGACCTCTATCCCCTTTAACTCGCTAGATTCTACCACAATATCAGCTAAAGGTTCACCAGCTTCCAGACGCTCATTATCTATTTTTAACTTGGCTCCCATAGCCAGGAGAATATCTATGATTCCCGTTCGTGTCGGGTTAATTCCACAATCCCTTACCATTATTCTGGCGTTAGGGTGAATAGCTCCGGCAACCAAAAAGTAGGCTGCTGAGCTGATGTCGCCAGGGACGCGAAGGTTGACGGGAACTAAAGGGCTGCTCAACGGCAGCAAGGAAATCGAATTTCCCTGGCTTTCCAAACTGGCTCCCATCCATTCGAGCATCCTTTCCGTATGGTCCCGGGAAGGGATTGCCTGGTGTAAGACGGTATTGCCGCGGGCAAAAAGACCGGCTAGTAGAATGGCCGATTTAATTTGAGCACTGGGAACAGGTAGGGTAAAATCTATGCCCCGCAACTTTCTTCCCTTAATGACCAGAGGAGCAAAGGAATCTCGCCCCCTTCCCCAGATCTCAGCGCCCATCAATTTCAGTGGCTCAATCAACCTGCCCATGGGGCGATTACGAAGAGAGGCATCCCCGGTAATAACAGATAGGAAAGGCTGGCTGGCAAGAAGACCGCCAAGAAGGCGCATTGTAGTGGCACTATCCTGGGCATCAAGCACATTGCCGGCCTCTTTAAGACCATCTTCGCCAGTTCCCGAGACTAATAGAGTAGGTGAGTCCCGCGACCCTTTTCTGCCAATTTTCACCTCCAGGGCTCTCAGACACCTGACTGTGGCCAGGCAATCTCTCCCCGGAGCAAAATTATCAATCTCGGCCTTACCTTTGGCTAAGCTATTCAGGATGACAGCCCGGTGGGAAATAGACTTATCACCAGGTAGAACTACCTCCCCTTCCAACCTGGGACAAGGTTTGACGGTTCTTATTTCCGCTCTTGGCGAAGACGACTTTAAGCCGACAAATTGTTCAGCCATTCTTGTCTTGCTTTGTTAGCCTCAGTGAAGGCTTGTTCCAAGCGTTTATCCTCCTCAGCCACCAGTTGGCGATACCTCTCCAATTCCTGGCTGAACTTATCTATCCAGTTAACTATAACTTCCTTGTTGCTAAGGCAGATATGGGCATTTACCACAGGACTTCCCGAAGCCAGACGAGTAAGGTCATGATAGCCAGAGGCCGCCAGTTTGGACATTTTAGACCAGGAAGGATTCTTGGTGGTTAGCGATACCAAAGCTGCCGAGAGCAACATGGGCAGATGACTAATGCCAGCCACCAGATTGTCATGCTCCTGAGCATCAATGAAAAAAGGTATGGCTCCAAGCCTCTTGACCATGCCTGTCACCGTATCTATCGATTTTGGTGAAGCTTTCTCCGATGAGGTGAGACAATAAGTGCATCCCCGAAATAATTCGGCCTCAGCAGCCTGGATGCCATAAGTTTCCCTCCCGGCCATGGGGTGTCCGCCAATGAAGTCCACCGTTGGCGGCAGTATTTCACCAGCCCATTTCATAACCTGGACTTTCGTGCTGGCGGTATCGGTGACAATGCAAGCAGAGGGAAGATGGGGAGCTATCTCGGAGAAGATTTCCTTTACCGTCAGAACCGGTGTGGCGATGATGACAAAATCAGCTTGCTTTACCGCATCCTTCAAGTTGGTTTCGCCTCGCTCAATGGCGCCTGAACTTAAGGCATTGGCTACAGTTTCCTGACGACGGCTATAGCCGACTATTCCCCACCCAGACTTCTTCCCTTGCCTTAAAGCTAACCCGATTGAGCCGCCGATTAACCCTAAACCGATGATGGTAACCAGCACGGTATCATTATAGCAGTGTAAGGCTCACATGTCATTGTGAGCCCTTATCCTCCTGTCATTCTGAGCCTCTTCCTTATAGAGTTAAAAGGCACAAGGTACGTGTCAAATCGAGGTATTGACTTTTTTTTGAAGAATTGTTATTCTAACACGAAGTATTTCCATATTCATACGTGTTATCCTTATATTACTATAGAATATAAGATTTCACTTACGAGTGTGGCCAGCCAAATGAGCCCGACTCAGGTGGCAAAGCGGCTTAGTATGGGCAAGAGATGGTTGCTGAGATGGACTAGCAGGTTTTGGTAAATAAAAGTAAATGCTCACGAAAGTGGGCATTTTTTGTATCG
>DATKVL010000193.1:0-1052 GCA_035530115.1 Dehalococcoidia bacterium
GGCAAGGTCTCGCTTGACGACTGATTATATCGACACGCGATGTCCCGCCTGTGGACACGAGAAGCGGATCACGGTTGACCTCGCGCAAAAAAGCGGGTTCTCGCTCGATGACCTGAAGCGGTCGCGCCGCTTGAAATGCGAGAAGTGCCGATCCGTTTATTCTGTCACCGACCCCACGGAAGTCAAGGAGAAAGCGCTTCTTGACTTCATGCGGGCGGATGAAGTTGACGATTATGAGGGCATTTTTGTCCTCACGGACTGATAAGGAAAATACTATGAAGAATTTCTATAAAGGAGAACACGATGACTAGGTAAATTAATTAGGAGGTCATCGTGTCAAATCAACAAAGGCGAACAGGTAAAAAAGGCCGCAAGTATGGAAGAAATAAAACTAAATGCGAGCGGTATAAAACATTAAGAAAGTATGAATTAAGCCACATTAAACGGCTTTTAAAACATATCGAGAAATACAAAGATACCTCAGATATGGTAAAAAATGCGCTACATAAATATCAAGGTGCATTAAAAATAAAATAAGATTTTCAGCAATAAAATAACACGCTGACTATCGGCAAAAGGGGACTCTCTCACCGAAGGGAGAATATTAGGCCGACAGATCGACGCGGTGGAGATTGCCATCGAGTAATTAGCCGCTAGGTGGTCTAAGGCTGGAGATATAGACCCGCCTGTTAAGGCATATAAGGGGGATTGTCTTTGTCTGCCGAAATCCAAAAGGTCAGCTATTTGGATATGACTATGAAATTAAGTGAACTTGATGAAAAAATCAAGACTACAACTACCGCGACCCTGGAAGAGCAGAAAGAAGCGCTGATTGAAAGCGCAAAGACCGCAGCCAGGGACGTGTTCAAAAACGAAATTGCCGGACAGCTCCGCGAACAGCTTGACGACGGAATCGCAAAAATCAAAGCTCAAATGCCCGCTCCCACCAAGGAGATCATTCAGGCTGAGGAAGATGCGAAGAAGTTTAAGGGCGGCGCTGAGTTCTTAAAG
The DNA here is from genome assembly GCA_035530115.1 of Dehalococcoidia bacterium. Taxonomy (GTDB): domain Bacteria; phylum Chloroflexota; class Dehalococcoidia; order GIF9; family AB-539-J10; genus RBG-13-51-36. The sequence goes on from DATKVL010000193.1 coordinate 1,012, forward strand.
TCCGTCTTTACTGCCCGGTACACCCGTGGGGCGCAGGTCGA
>DATKVL010000194.1:0-1943 GCA_035530115.1 Dehalococcoidia bacterium
CCTGTGGAGAAAGATTATCCTTATACCAATACCCGCTGAAATGCTCATCGGCTCCCTCCCCAATGTAAACTGTTTCAAGTCCCTGTTTCGCGGCTGCTTCATAAAGTAGGCTTACCCAGAGATTAATACGTGGACGATCAAGGTGTGGTAATAGTTTTTTGAACTGGTTAAAGATGTTCTCAATCTTAACCTCATGGTGAATGGATCCATATCTTTCAGCTACGCTTCTCGCGTACTCCAGCTCATCATCTTTGTGGTCCCAGTAGGCGGTGAATGTGTGTATCGGTTCCTCAGTGTTTTTCTGTGATAGGTGATGTAAAACTATGGTGCTATCTAGTCCACCGGATAGGAAAACCGCTGGTTTAGGGTAGGGTATTATCGCTTTGTTTATCATTTCAACTATTTTTTCATCTTCTCGCTCCAATTAATTCTCGCTCCATTTCCTCTTTATATGTAAAAACCTCTGTGTTAAACAGTATTTAAAATGGTGACTACTCGGATACACTGGGATCCGTTCTAAATACTTCGTTTGACATAGATCAACAAGGCATTTACCGATAACCTGAGCTTTAATATCCACACCATATTTTTCCAATATAGTTAGGTGTATAACAGTAGCGTTAAAAACCCCATCAACATCAAATAAAGCAGCCCAGATATATCGATGCGCGATCTTTCGTGGAAACGGACCGTTCACATCAAATACAGATGGATAATTATAAATTTCCTCCAATTCGTTTAACGTATGATTCCTCTCCTAGCATGTAGATACCCAGCGAAAACCGCTGGACGAAGCATAACAACGCTGTGAAGAAACGACTTCCAGAGAGATCGCGTTTCTAAGGTATATTGTGCTTGACCACGATAATAGTGATCCATCTTATCCTCATTAGGCCGCAGATGCCAACTCTTTGTGTTTATATGCTTAGTATTGTAGCGTTTTCTGATAGCCATATGAAGGTGCGTATCCTCTGCTCTAAGAAGCTGTTTAACTTCCTCAACGTCCTCTGTTTGCAGCCACGCTTCTCGGCTTAAAGCTAAAAGCCCAGCGAAGCCATGTAATGAACTGTATTGGCTGATTAGGTATCTTTCAAAGCTCTGTATATTCCAGGGGTAATCAAAATAACCGAAGCTAATTAGCCCATATTTCCCAATCTGTTTCACATATTCCTTGATCATTGGATCCAACAACAGATCCGCGCTAGTATTCACAATCACATCGTTTGAAGCCTTTAGATACAAGTCTCTCCGTATCCCAGCCCCACGCATCTTAAACCCATTAGGAGCATCCCCGTATTTCACGGTTTTAAAACCATGAGGACGTAATAGTTTCTCCGTTCGATCAGTACATCGATCAAGCCCTATCAACACTTCATCTGGATCTAGTTTCTCTACGTTATCTATCCATAGAGGCATATATTTTTCCTCATTATGCATCGGAGCAACTACGGTGAACCTCATTTACGAATGCACTTTCCTGATCCATCGCACGGAGTATGCCGATGTTCTTTCATACAATGACCACATGAAGGAATAGGTTTTTTGGGTTCACGGGTTTTACGCGGCTTAGACTTCATGGTTCCAACTCGTATGCTTTTATTTTTTCATCCACACACTTAGGGCAACTTAGTGTTTCCCAGTGGCCATGTAGATAATCACATACTAACCCATGCTTCTGGCATCGGAAAGCGTAGAAGGTAAGATCACCACTCCACCCCTGGCGCGTATGTTTTCCCACGGCTACATCTCCGTTTATTTGAAGCTGTAGCCGCTGAAACGTGGTTAAGTCCTTTTCCCGTGGATTATCTATGTCGAACTTCATTTTGTCAACTCCGTTTTGTTTACATACATAAGGTTGCTTAACTCATTATGGCAAAGCAACGTACTGAATAATGAATCAATATCATCTAGCTTCTCATAAGCCTCAACGTATTGACTCCAAG
>DATKVL010000195.1:0-7497 GCA_035530115.1 Dehalococcoidia bacterium
GCTAGAATGTTAAATAAAGCCAGTGTTATAATTCCACCAATGAAAGTATCTGAGTTGGGAGAATTTGGCCTGATTAACCTCATACGCAGCAGCAGTGCTAGATACGAAAATTCTGGACGCACTCCGTGGCAAGAAGTTTTAGTGGGCATTGGTGATGACGCTGCTGCTTGGCAAGGTGACAATCACATCCAGTTAGCTACTACAGATACTCTAGTCCAGGATATACACTTTGACCTAGCCGTCATTAGCTGGGAGGAATTGGGCTGGAAAGCACTGGCTGTAAATCTAAGCGATATAGCTGCCATGGGCGGTATTCCCAAGTACGCTTTGCTTTCTCTGGCACTGCCTGGCGAACTGGAGGTGGAAGACATCTCCAAATTTACTAACAGCATGATGCATCTGGCCAGGGAATTTGGGGTGGCTATAGTTGGAGGTAATGTAGCTACCGCTCCCAATGTAGTTATCACTGTAACAATCATAGGCTGCTCCAAAGGCAAAGCGATACTTAAGAGGTCAACAGCTTCTTCTGGTGAGCAAATAGCTGTCACAGGATACCTGGGATTATCGGCAGCCGGCCTAGAAATGTTCAAGGGAAAAACCATCTCAGATCCCGAAATAAGCAATATCCTGAGACGAGCTCACCTTCAGCCCGTGCCAAAAGTAAAAGAAGGGCAAATCTTAATCGAACAAGGAGTTAAAACCGCTATAGATATAAGCGATGGGCTTGTTGCTGACCTTGCCCATATATGTGAATCCAGCAAAGTCAACGCCAAGATAAAGATAGAACAGGTGCCAGTGCACCCTGTGGTCACAGCAAATTTCCCTAACCATAAAGAGCTGGCTTTATATGGTGGGGAGGATTATGAGCTTCTTTTTACCGCTGATGAGGCTATTGTTGCCCGGACTAAGCAAGCCCTAAACTGCCCGGTGACTGTAATCGGTGACATAACAGAAGAAAAGTTACCAACACGGGTGACTGTAATGGATAGCAAAGGAAATATCATCCCTTACAAAAAAGGGGGCTGGGAACACTTTAAGAATGGAGTCTCTGAAGTTAAATTCGCATAGCCCGGAACAAACTCAGCTTTTGGGAAGCTACCTGGGGGAACTAGCTCAAAAAGCTGATAGTTTCCTTCTCATGGGTGAGTTGGGAACGGGCAAAACTTGTCTTGTCCAAGGCATCGCTCGCGGGCTGGATGTAAAAGAATATGCCTTCAGTCCCTCTTTCGTCATCCTTAGAGAGTATCATGGCCGACTTCCTTTATACCACATTGATTTCTATCGCTTGGATCACATTGAGGAAATTGCTGACCTGGGGCTGGAGGAGTATTTTTACGGTGACGGAGTCTGTGTGGTTGAATGGGCAGAGAAGGGGCTGCAGGTAGTACCCCGGGATAATTTGCTTATCACCATACACTATATTCCTGCCTCCGAGACAGGACGGTCTATTTGCCTGAAACCTCAAGGCGAGCGCTACTATGGACTAATAAAACAACTCAAAAAAAGAGAGGGAATTGTGGCTCTGAATACGAAATGCTAAACCTTTTAACTTTTGCTCTGTCACTGTGCATTTTTCTTTTCACTCTTTTCATTTCAGAGGGATTTGTCTGGAGTTTAGAAATTAGATTTCTGATATGGAATTAGCTATAGATACTTCGTCCGGTATCGCCAGCGTTGCCTTATCTCATAAAGGTGAGGTACTGGCTTCGCTAACCTGGCAAACAGCACGAAACCATACAATAGAACTGTTGCCGAATTTAGTTTGCTTGCTACAACAAGCCAAGGTGGAGCTAGTCTCTATAGAAGCAATTATTGTAGCTAAAGGCCCAGGAAGCTTTAATGGACTCCGAGTAGGCATAAGCACTGCTAAAGGGCTAGCTTCTGCCTTAAATATTCCTTTGCTCGGTGTAAACACATTAGAAGCTGAAGCCTATCCCTTTGCCTTTACAGGATTGCCCCTGCGCCCCATTCACAAGGCTGGCCGCGAGGAAATAGCCACTGCCCTTTACCGGCAAAAAGATAATGAATGGCAATATCTAGAAGCAGAAAATCTAACCACAGTCAAAACTTTGTGTCGTCGAATTAAGCAAAAAACGCTTTTTTGTGGCGAAATCCCTTCTGACATAATAAGCGAAATACAGCAAAAACTGGGCAAGCAAGCTATAATTTCCCAAAGTAATAGCCCATCTCGAGCTAGCTCTTTGGCTATATTAGGTTGGCGAAATTTGAGCAGAGGAGAACAAGATGACCCGGTCACCCTACAGCCATTATACCTTCGCCTCCCTCACATAACCAAGCCCAAGGATAAAATACCCCTTTTGTCACTCCGAGTGGAGCAAAGGAGACCAAGAAATGGAAATTCCCAGATTAGATATTGAGTACACAGCAAGGCTTTGTTTTGCCTGTAGCCAGAAGAACCCTATAGGGCTAAAGTTGAAACCTGTTCACGATGGAGAAAAAGTCACCGCGGAGTTCACCGCCGGAGAGTTTCATCAAGGCTGGAATGATGTGGTCCACGGCGGTATTCTCTACACCCTTCTCGATGAGGTAACTGCTTACGCCATGCTTTGCCATGGGATTGAGCTTGGCGTTACTGCCAAGAGCGAGATAAGATTTAAACATGAAGCACCCATCAATGAGCCAATCCAAGCCTCTGCCTGGGTCACTAAACTGACAAAACGGCTAGTGGAAACTAAAGGGGTACTTACTCTCAAGGATAATACAGTCATAGCCAATGGCGATTTCTTATTTTACGTCTGGAGACAGTCAAAAAAGACAATCCTCTGGGACATGGACGGGGTTATTGCCGATTCCAATTCCTTCCACTTTGCTGCCTGGCAAGAGACTTTTGCTAAAAGGGGGATAAAATTCACCAAAGAAGCTTTTACCAATCTTTTTGGCACCAGAAATGACTTCATAATCGGTAGCATTATGGGCAGGGAGCTCCCTGAAGGAGATGTCAAAATCATGGTACAGGAGAAAGAAGAAATTTTTCGACGGAAGGCAACAGGAAACATCAAGCCATTTCCCGGGGCAGTAAGGCTGCTGAATGCTATAAAGAAGGGGAATTTCAAACTAGGCTTGGTTTCTTCAGCGCCAAAGGAGAATATCGACCTGGTCCTTAGTGAGCTTAATTTGGAAGGGATTTTTGATTGTATTGTTTTTGGTCAAGAAGTATCCGAAAGCAAACCCAGTCCCCAAATATATCTTTTAGCTGCCAAGAAACTGGAAGTGACACCCAACGATTGCGTGGTAATTGAAGATTCCCCACTGGGAGTCAAAGCAGCCAAAACCGCGGGGATGAAATGCTTGGCCATAACCAATACACACCCTCGACAAAAGCACGAGGAGGCTGACAGAATAGTTGACTCTTTAGAAAACATGGATTTGATCACCTTGCTCACGAGGGTTTAGAAAGGAGCCAGGACAAGGAAGAAGGAGATTAAAATCATGGAGAGAAGTTTAGTTCTTATCAAACCTGATGCCATACAACGGGGATTGGCCGGGGAAATTATTTCTCGCCTGGAAAAGAAAGGGCTTAAAATCGTAGCTATGAAGATGTTGCATATGGATAAAAATTTGGCCCAACGCCACTATGCCATTCATAAAGGGAAAGCTTTCTTCGATGATTTGGTAAATTTCATCACTTCTAGCCCAGTCATCGCCATCGTCTTCCAAGGTAAAAATGCCGTGGAAATAATACGACAAATGATGGGGGAAACTGACCCTGCCAAAGCCCACAGAGGCACTATCAGAGGCGATTTTGGCATTGATATTGGACATAACTTAGTGCATGGCTCTGATTCACTGGAAAATGCCTCGAAGGAAATAGACTTATTCTTCTCAGCAGAGGAAATTTTCAACTATGACCGGGAGCTAGATACATGGATCTATTGAATTCTAACCACGGGGGTCGCCTTGTCCCATAATTTATCCAGTTGATAATAATCCCGCTCTAACGGGGCAAATATATGAACAATAACCGAACCAAAATCAGCAAGCATCCAACCTGAGTCAGGAGTCCCTTCGTTATGATGAGTTACGACGTCTTTAGTTCTCAACACTTCATCAATACCCTGCAAGATAGCTTCAATATGCCGCTTGGTATCTCCAGTGCAAATAACAAAGTAATCCGCGAAAGAGCACAGGGCTCTAACGTCCAGCATAGCGATATCCCTTGCTTGCTTCTCAGAAGCAAGTTCGGTAGCCAAGCGCGCTATTTCCTCCGTTTCCAGAAAGGCACTAACCTCCTTCCATATTATACCACTTATGGCAACATTTGACCAAAACTATCTTGCCATGTATATTTTGAATATAATGCACCCTGCATCAGAACTCTATTGCAATACTACTCCACTTGCAAATTTGCGAACGAAATTTTTCGGTTTGCGATATATCTGCTATAATTAAGACGAGGACAAAGATATGCAAGCAAAATGGTGGCGTAGCGGTTTTTTTTACCTGCTGCTTCTAGCAGTGGTAGTGGTTCTGGTACTCGTCTCCATGCCCCGTGAGAGGCCTACGCCAGTAAGCCTGCCTGAGTTTGTCGAGAGCGCTAAACAGGCGGAAATTGACACCATAGAGCATGATGGTGAGACGCTGACTGGTTTACAAGGTGGTCAGGAGGGTAAGGCCATAATTACAACGGTATTCAAGGCTGATACCGATGCCGTGGTAACTTATCTGGGAGAAGAAGGGATAGACCTGGGAGCAGGAGGGATAAATTTCTATGCTACAGCTAGTGGCTTTGATTGGGGAACGATAGCACTAACAGTTATTCTACCCATTGTGCTGCTTGGAGCATTATTTTACTTCTTGTTCTTCCGTGCCGCCCGTGGCGCTGGCACACAAGCCTTCAATTTCAGCAAAAGCCGTGCCCGATTAACTCTTGACAAGAGGCCCGATGTAACCTTCGCCGACGTCGCTGGAACAGAGGAGGCAAAAGAAGAGGTTCAAGAAGTAGTGGAATTCCTCAGATCCCCCCAGAAATTCCAGGCACTGGGGGGACGCATACCCCGAGGAGTGCTCTTGGTAGGGCCACCGGGAACAGGCAAGACTTTACTGGCTAAAGCTATAGCTGGAGAAGCCAGGGTACCCTTCTTCTCTATTAGTGGCAGCGAATTTGTGGAGATGTTTGTGGGCGTCGGTGCCGCCAGGGTCAGAGACCTGTTTGAACAAGCCAAGCGTAATGCACCATGCCTTATATTTGTTGATGAAATCGATGCCGTAGGTCGACACCGTGGTGCTGGCTTAGGTGGAGGACACGACGAGAGGGAGCAGACCTTGAATCAAATTCTGGCTGAAATGGATGGCTTCGATACCAATACCAACATCATTGTCATAGCCGCCACCAATCGCCCCGACATCCTCGACCCGGCCCTCCTTCGTCCTGGTCGTTTTGACCGTCACATTGTCATCGACTTACCCGATATGAAAGGCCGCAAGGCTATTCTAGAGGTACATGCCAAGGGTAAGCCGCTGGCTCAGGGAGTCGACCTCGAAACGGTAGCTAAGGAAACGCCGGGGTTCAGTGGCGCTGACTTAGCTAACCTGATTAATGAAGCAGCCATCCTGGCTGCGCGGCGCGACCGCAAAGATATCACGTTAAAGGAGCTGGAGGATGCTGCCGACCGAACTATAGCTGGACCGGAAAAGAAAAGCCGTATAATAAGCCCCAAAGAAAAGGAAATCATCGCTTACCACGAAAGTGGCCATGCCTTGACCGCCAGGATATTGCCTAATGCCGACCCTGTGCATAAGATTTCTATTGTCGCCCGAGGGATGCTGGGGGGCTGGACACGGTTCCTGCCATCCGAAGACCGCCATTTATGGACTAAGTCTCAGTTTGATGATAGATTGGCAGTGAGTTTGGGCGGACGTGTTGCCGAGGAAATTAACTTCGGGGAAATGACTACCGGCGCCCAAAACGACTTAGAGCAAGCAACTAAGCTAGCTAGAAAAATGGTCACCGAGTATGGCATGAGTGAGAAATTGGGCCCGCGGACCTTTGGTCAAAGGCAGGAACTCGTCTTTCTCGGTCGTGAGATCAGCGAACAGAAGGATTACAGCGATAAGACAGCCCAGGAAATCGATGAAGAAGTGCATAATCTTATCCAGCGGGCCTACGATACCGCCAAGAAAATTCTGACCAAGAATAAAGGAAAACTAAAACTGCTAGCTGAAGAGCTTATAGCTCGTGAAACTCTGGATGAACCTGATCTCGACAAAATATTTGAAGGCTTAGCACCACAAGCAACCCCCGGCTAAATCAAAAAGCAAAGGTCAAGTCAAGATTCAATTTTTTTGATTTTCTTTCAGGGAGCCGAGCCGGCTACTTTCTTTGGCGACAATATCTTCATCCAGCTTGACAAATAGCGGTTGGGGTTGGCGAAGTTTCTGTCCCGGAGGTAAAAACTGAATTTTCCAACCTGCTTCCTTCACACTACCATCAAATCCAAGGAAAGAGTGAAGCTTTTCGGAGCTGAAGGGGAGGAAGGGATAGAAAACAGTTTTCAATGCTGCCAGCACAGAGAGGACTGTATAGACGGATTTAGCCGAAGTCTCGCGCTCCGTTTTAATTATCTTCCAAGGAGCTTGTTCGTCAAGATAACGATTAGCTTCCTGGGCTAGAGACATAGCCTCTTTAACCGCCCCTTTAAACTCACAGCGATAAAGCAACTTATCCACACCGTCTAAGGTAACTTCAGCCCCATGAAGTAAGCTCTGGCTGCGTTCATCCAGTTCACCCGGCGCAGGCACGGCTCCATCGAAATTGCGATAAGCAAAGGTGAGAACACGATGAGCTAAATTGCCATAGGTGGCTACCAATTCATTATTATTACGACGAAGGAATTCACGCCAGGAAAAATCGCTGTCCCCGCTATCAGGCATATTCACTGCCAAAGTATACCTCAAAGGATCTGGCTCATACCGTTCCAGGTAATCATGCAGCCAGATTGCCCAACCACGGCTAGTAGAAAGCTTCTTGCCTTCGATAGTCAAGAATTCATTAGCTGGAACATCATAAGGAAGATTCAGACTACCATAACCCATCAACATTGCCGGCCAAACAAGGGTATGGAAAAAAATATTATCCTTGCCAATGAAATAAAAACTCTTAGCATCGTCTTGCCAGAAAGATTGCCAGGCGGTATCATCTCCCTGCAATTTTGCCCATTCCTTGCTTGCCGATAAATAACCAATGACTGCCTCAAACCATACATAAATACGTTTACGCTCAAAGCCTGATTGCGGCACAATTACTCCCCAATCCAAATCACGAGTAATAGCCCTATCCTTTAATCCTTCATCCAGAAATTTCCGACTGGTGCCAAGCACATTACGCCGCCAATGAGCCTGCTCTTTTATCCAGCCAGTCAACTTGTCCTGAAAAGAAGAAAGGCGCAAAAAGAAATGCTCCGAAGACTCGAAGCGAGGCGGAGTAGAACAAAGGTAACAGCGGAGATCCTTAAGCTCCCATGGATTCAAAGGCTTACC
>DATKVL010000196.1:0-4342 GCA_035530115.1 Dehalococcoidia bacterium
ACCAGATCAACCATCGGCTGGTGCAGGCGCATCTTGTCCGGAGCATAGCCGCCGGGGATAATTATGGCATCAAATTGACTGGCTTCAACCTTATCGGCGGTTGTGTCTACCATCACCTTGGCCGAGCCTCTCTTTCCCTTATAACCCTTCTTTGAGCCGCTGCCCACAATTAGCACTCTAGCACCTGCATCTTTCATCGCTCGTAGCGGTTCCTTGAGCTCAGAGTCTTCAAAATCCTCCTCAGCCAGAATGGCAATGCGTTTTCCCATAAGCATATGTGTTATCTCCTTTCTGAATTGGTCGTCTTTCTCTAAGTGTTAGCTTTTTCTCACCCTCCTTTTGCGTGGTGTGGAATCACTTGAAGTAAGGAGGTCAAGTGAAATCTCGCTATCTTGAGTCACCAGCAGACGCAGGCCTTCGGTGATGCCATCAATGCATTCGAGAACCGGCATTATCGCTTCAGCCAGGCTTTGCCTGTCTGAAGCTTCAACCATGGCAATGATATTGGGATACCCTTCCAGCCGGTCAGCAAGAATAACCTCTGCCCTGCTCCGCAGCATTTGAACCGCGTATTCGCAGCTCCTATCTACAATATCAAGTAACATGTATGCCCTTACGCTCATTTCTTTGCACCTCTTCATTCGCCCATGATTTCTGGACGATGCCACGCTGCGATAAGATGGGACTCGAAGTAATTGGATTACCTCTGAAGCTTGATGTGTCCGCATGGGGCAATACCCTGGAATTACGCCCTATCATAGTGTGAGATGGCACGGTAACTCCTTTCCCTAACACGGTAATGTCATCATCTCCTGCAAGGAGGGAGTTTTCGAAGCCGATGTAACATAGTTTGCCTATGTTTACTCCCTCATCTATGATGCAGGTATCCACCACGCTGTGGTATCCGATAAAGGTGTTCGGCATTAGCACCGAATTCCATACCTCAGCTCGCTCATCAACCCAAACTCCCGGCGATAGTATGGAGTCCTCCACATATCCCTTAATTACGCAACCAGGACTGACTAAGCTATTTACCACCATGGCTTGGTCAGATATGTAGGGCGGTGGCAGGTTTAGGCGTTGAGTGAGAACCGGCTGTGTTCCGTTGAGGCTGAAACGAGGCTGCGCACAGACGAGTTCCATATTGGCGGCGTAATAGGCCTGGGGTGTACCGATATCTTGCCAGTAACCAGTGAATTCATAGGCATTGACCTTGTCCCTGCCTATCATGCCTGGGAGAATGGCATAGCCGAAGTCATGCGGCGATTCCGGCTGGATGGCATCCTCTTTCAGACGCTGAGCAAGGACATCTCGGTTAAAAACGTAAATACCCATTGAAGCCAGGTGACTCCTGGGATTCCTGGATTTTTCCACGAAATCCAATATCTCATTACCATCACCCAGGGTAACTGTGCCGAAACGGTGAGCCTCTTCAATTGGGACTCTTATGACTCCCACGGTTACGCCAGCTTTTGTCTGCTCATGAAAGGCAATCATCTCCCGATAGTCCATCTTATAAACGTGGTCGCCAGCCAGTATCAGCACGTTCTGTGCATTGAATTTGTTCAAATGCGGGAGGTTCTGGAATACAGCATCTGCAGTTCCTTTATATGAGCCTGTTTTTGGCTCCAAAATGTGGAATGTTCTCACAGCATTTGACAGGCCCCATTCCCTGAGGTACCTCGCCATGTAGGAGCGATGATAGTCAGTCAATATAGCAAGATCATTGATTCCAGAGTAGACGCAATTGCTCAGCGTGAAGTCAATGACATTGAATTTCCCGGCGAAGGGTAACGCCGGCTTCGGCCTTAGGTGACACAAAACATCCATCCGCTTGCCCCGTCCACCAGCCATAATTAGAGCAACTGTCTTTCCCATGACTCATCCTCCTTTTCCTTTTGGTCATCTCCGCTCTCAAATAATGCCGAAGCACTCAATGTGTCCGATACAGGCGGCAGCACTCTGACGTACTGCAGTGGTGAAACACTTGTTTACCCTGCTGCCTGAACTTGCGAGTTTGCATTAGGGATATTCTATAAAGTAGGCGATGAAAAAGTCATAAAATGGAGGCAGAAAAAGTTACAAAATTATGACATTTGGGAGAGTATTGGAGAGGTCGGGCAGAAAGCACTTTCAGGCGGACTGCAGGTCCATGATGTAGCCTGTCTTGGGTATGGTGCGAATGAGCTTGGGATTGTTAGGTTCACTCTCTATCTTTTCTCTTAGCCGGCTAATCCACGTGCGCAGTATCTGTAAATCGTCCCGATATTCAGGCCCCCAGATTCGTGTGAGAAGGTCACTGTAAAGCATGAGACTCCCGGCATTTTGGGCAAGCTCGCTGAGCAAAAGCCACTCGATGCGGGTCAAGCGAGCTTCTTTCCCTCGTACAATGACAAGGCGCTTTTTGAAATCAATGACCAAATCACCCAGAGAAAGGTGGTCACGGATTCTCCGTTTATCATCTGGTGACAGACGCCGCCTCACCGCCTCAATTCGTGCTATCAGTTCATCGGGGCTGAAGGGTTTGGCTAGATAGTCGTCGGCACCGAGGCTGAGACCCTTCACCTTATCTGCATTGGTTCCCTTGGCGCTGAGGATGATAGTCGGTACCGGGGAAAAGGTGCGGAGCTCCTTTAACGTCTCAAGGCCGTCCTTTTTGGGCATCAAGATATCAAGCACCACCAGGTCCGGCTCCTGTGCCTGCACCTGCTCTAAAGCCTCTACGCCATTGCTGGCGATAAGAACCCCATATCCTGAAGCTCTAAGCTTGGAGCTGAGGAAGTTAAGAATACGCTGCTCATCATCGACCAGGAGGACACGAAACTGTCTCATGATATTGTCCTGTACATACTCATTCGCTTAAAATAATATCTGTCAACGCAAGCGATGTCAAACATCTCTCCTGTTTTTGTTGACTTAAACGCAAAGCAGAACTAGAATATGGCCAGTTAGCTGATTACTAGAGCGATGCAGGGAGGATGCCAATGGAAGATGAACTTAGAAACAGCGGCGTTGATGTGATTGGCGGCGTACCCTGGGGTACCCACTTCTGCCAGTTTTATAAGACTATACAGGATCTGATTGATATACTTGTCCCTTACTTCAAAGCCGGTCTGGAGAGTAATGAATTCTGCATGTGGGTTACCTCTGAACCCCTCATGGTGGCTGAAGCAGAAGAGGCCATGAGAGGAGCGGTTAGCGCTTTTGATGAATACATGCGCCAAGGGCAGATAGAGATAATCCCATATAACGAATGGTATTTGCTGGAAGGCACTTTCGATGATGAACGTGTGCTCAATGGCTGGATTAGCAAGTTGGAGCAGGCCCTGTCCAAAGGGTACGCTGGACTGCGGCTGACGGGCAACACGTTCTGGCTGGAAAGGAATCACTGGCAGGCTTTCACGGAATATGAGGCTAAGGTGAACAACGTAATCGGTCAGTACCGGATGATAGCAGCGTGTACCTACAGCCTCGACAAATGTGATGCCGCCGCTATAATCGACGTGATCAAGAACCATCAGTTTGCCCTGATTAAGCGGGAGAGAAAGTGGGACATCATCGGAAATGTTATCTACAAGCAAGCTGTACAAGCACTATTAGAGAGCGAACAAGACCTGAACCGTGCTCAGGCTGTAGCTCATACCGGTAGCTGGCGTCTGGATGTCCAGCGCAACCAGCTTCTGTGGTCCGACGAGACCTACCGAATCTTCGGCATCCCCAAGGGAATGCCTATGACTTATGAAACTTTCCTCTCAAGCGTTCACCCGGAGGATCGGGAATACGTTGACCGGAAATGGATGGCGGCTCTTCACGACGAGCCATACGACATTGAGCACCGTATCATTGTGGACGACGAAGTGAAGTGGGTTCGCGAGATGGCCGAACTAGAGTTCGATTCAAAGGGTGAGCTTAAAGGCGGTTTTGGAACTGCTCAGGACATCACCAAGCGCAAACAAGTGGAAAATGAACTCAGAGTCAAAGCCTTCGCCGTTACTTCATCTGCCAGTGGCATTGCTATTACGAACCTGGATGGCATTGTGACTTATGTGAATCTTGCCTGTCTCAGCATGTGGGATTATGAACAAGAAGAAGAGGTGCTTAGTAAGCATGCTATCAACTTCTTTGCAGATAAGAATGAGTTTGGTGTGGCGCTGAAGGCAGTCTTGAAGGAAGGTGTGTGGCAGGGCGAAGCCAAGGCTAGGCGGAGTGATGGGTCAACTTTTGATGTGCTGGTCTTGGCAAACCTGGTTGCCGATGCTGATGGCGAACCCTTCTGTATGATGGCTTCCTTTGTGGATATCACCGAACGTAAAAAACTTGAGCAGCTTAAAGATGAGTTCAT
>DATKVL010000197.1:0-2080 GCA_035530115.1 Dehalococcoidia bacterium
GAAGACTTAATGAAGTATTGAAATTTATTGACAATTATATAAAAGATTTTTAAAATGAGACCTTACAATATATTTTTTGGAGGAGTTACATTAATTGTAATGGCCGAAGATCTGAGTGATTTATTTGACATTATGGAAAAACAAGAGGGTTTTTTTATAGTTGCGGATGAATTATTTGTCAACCCATTCAAAAATATGTTATGTCAAATAGAAGAATTACCAAGAAGAGGAATTATTCATACTGAATCTCATTAATTTAAATAAAACTTAACAAAACTTGTGCATCAAGTTAAGATATAATGGTTATATTAGATTTATAAATAATCTATAAAAACGTTCTTATACAATATTGAAAATTTTACTGTAGTCAGTATTTGCGGTACTTCGTAAACAACAAATCCTTCGGGATTATCTTAGATCAATAGGTTAAAACAGGTACACGGCACAAGGCATGAGATAAAAAGGCCTGAGGAAGAAATTCCAAAGGGAGCACTGGTATCAAAAAGGTCAGGAAACTAAGATGGCTGGGAGGACGAACACATAAATCCTTTACTTAGAACGGTTGGAGACCGGGTTGAAATAAACTCCATAGAGATAGAAACTCTAGAAAAAACACGCAATGCAATAATTCTCAGGAAATAACAAACCGTAGTTAAGATTAGTGATTCATCGTAAACAAATTAAATTTGCTTTAATTAAATTCAACTATGAGAAGCCAGGGAATAGAAGTAATTCTATAAACCAGGCATACGTTATCTTAAGGTGATTAATAGGTTGGGGCAAACCTCGTCCTCTTCGGAGACGGTTTTATGGCGGCAATATTCCCGTACATATTCCCTATTAAATGCTGATGACAGGAGAAGAAAAACTCTCAACAAATCGCACTATCTAATTATTCTCGGAAAAAACAAAAAAGGTCGAGTCGCTTTAGCGTCTTGGCCTTTTTTCATTTAGAATATATAAAGAAAAGGATTCACATGTTCATATCTTTTGGCGATCGTAGAATTAATCTCTCTTTAGTTAAACAGTATAAGCCTGTTACTAAATCATCTTTCGAGAAAAAATATTATATCATAGAATTAACATTTCTAGATAGTAAAAAAGAAGAGCTTTATTTCTATAATAGAGAAGAAGAAAGAGATGAATATCTTAAAAATCTTGATAAAAATAATTTACAATAATGTACGAATATAAAGCGAAAGTTATTGATGTATACGATGCTGATACAATGAGAGTAGATATTGATTTAGGATTTGGTGTTTGGATAAAAAACCAAGTTATTCGTTGGTTAAAAATTGATGCATGGGAAATGAGAGGAGAAGAAAGGCCAAAAGGAATTTTAGCTAGAGATAGAGTAAGAGATTTAATTCTTGAAAAAGAAGTTCTTTTGAAAACTTATAAAGATGAAAAAGGAAAATATGGAAGATGGTTAGCAGAGGTTTATTATATTGATACTCCTGTTTTAGAATGGTCTAATTCAATTAATCAACAACTAATAAATGAAAATCACGCTGTTCCTTATGAATAAATAAAATAAAGGGACAAATGCATCCATTTTTCAAGAATACAAGAAGAGAGTTCTTTGAGGGTATAATAGTGCCACTCAGACCAAAAGTTTATACAGTTGTGGTAGTATACCTTAACGGGTACAAAAAGGAATATCAGGGTATTGAGAAGCCTTGGCAATATATAGAAAAAGTTAAACAAAACCCGAAAGTAAAAACAGCTTATATAAAATGAAATTAGTTAAAGAGAATATTGAGGAACGATATGATGATAAAGTGTCTCAAACATTTGGAGACCTAGTTGCTTACATGAGATCTAAAGTTTTTCCAAAATTAAGTCAAGATGAATTGATTGAATTCATGGAAGAATTAAAAGGATGGACTGAGAGAATGCTTAGATAATTTTTTGAAAATAATTCCTCAAATATTTTTTTATTTCGAATCTTTTGGTTATATTAAGACTATAATATTATAAATAATAGTGTTATGAAAATAGGAGATAAAGTAAAAGTAACTTATACCAATGGAGATCAATTTCTTGGTGTTATTACAGCTGAAACTACTAAAACTTGGAC
>DATKVL010000198.1:0-7392 GCA_035530115.1 Dehalococcoidia bacterium
AAAAAGCACGGGAGAGCATGCTTAAAAGTTACTATCATAGGCAATACCTCTTGGGGCAATACCTTAGGCGTTTTGTTGAGTGACAAAGGAATAGCGGTAAAACTGTGGGCGCGAAGCGAGGCTGAGGCCAAAGAATTAAACGAAGGACGGCATAGTTATTCCTCTACCAGCCACATTGGGGAAGCCTTAAACGGGGCTGACCTGGCAATCTGGGCGGTTCCCTCTCAAAAGTTGAGACAAAATGTCATCCAAGCCAAGGATTATCTCACCAATTCGATGCTACTGATGAGCGCTGCCAAGGGATTGGAAGTAAATAGTGGTAAGAGGATGTCACAAGTGCTGGCAGAGGAGATTGCCCCTTCCTTAAGAGAGCAAATTTGCGTTCTCTCTGGTCCCAATTTAGCCAAGGAAATTGTCCAAGCCCTCCCCGCTGCTTCGGTCATTGCTGCTCAGGATATATCTTTAGCGGAAAGAGCGCGGCAACTGATGGAGACACCCAAATTCTTTATATCTACTAGCGCTGATGTTATCGGTGTTGAGTTAGGCGGAGCACTGAAAAACATTATAGCTTTGGGTGCAGGCATGATAGACGGACTAGGCTTAGGTGACAACGCTAAGGGAGCCTTCATTGCCTGGGGATGGACTGAGGTTGTTTCCTTGGGGGTAACTTCGGGAGCCAGGGCTAGTACTTTTTATGGTCTAGCCGGTTTAGGCGACCTGATAGCTACTTGCTCCAGCACTCTAAGCCGCAATCATTACGTTGGCTACGAACTGGCTAAGGGTCGCTCCTTATCTGAAATATCTGCCTCTATGCCACACGTCGCCGAGGGAGTCGCCACCACTGCGGCAGCCCATCAGTTGGCAAAAAAACAGGGGCTTAAATTGCCAATTATCAACCTTATTTATGGGATTCTTTTCGAAGGCTTGTCCCCAAGCCGAGCATTGATTGACTTCAAAGAACTAGCAGCAAGCCATCACTGCTCTCTGGACTAGACGTCTAGAGGCGGTTCAGTTCGAGGTAGTACCTTAGCCAATTCTTCAAAAAGATGATGCTGGTTTTTATCCAGGTGTTGTGGAGTTATTATGGCTACTTTGACGAGCAAGTCTCCTCTTCCCTTACCATCAATATAAGGGATTCCCTTGCCTTTAAAGCGAAAGGTTTTCCCATTTTGAGTTCCCGGCGGTATTTTTAAATCTACCTTTCCATCTAAAGAGGGCACTCTTATCTCATCGCCCAAAGCAGCTTGAGCAAAATTGATGGGTAACTCGTAAAGAATGTCACTGCCATCTCTATGGAATAAATTGTGTGGCTTTACTGAAAAGGTGACATAGAGGTCGCCCGGGGGGCCTCCATATACGCCAGCACCTCCTTCTCCATCCAAGCGTAATCGTTGCCCCTCATCCACGCCAGCAGGAATTTTAACTATTACCTTGCGCTTCACTTTTATTCTCCCCCTTCCCCGGCATTGAGAACAAGGATTACTTATTACAGTGCCACTACCTCCACAGCGAGAGCAAGTGGTGATATGAGTGAAGCGCCCAAAAATACTTTGCTGAACTCTCCTCACTTGCCCTGTGCCGCGACAATCAGGGCAGGTCTCAGGATTTGTCCCTGGTTCGCTGCCAATGCCATGGCACGAAGGGCAGAACTCGATGCGTTGTATTTCAACTTCTTTACTACAGCCGAATACCGCCTCATTAAAGGAAAGAGTGAGGTGACTTTGTAGGCTTTCCCCCCTCTGTGGAACACGCTGAGCAGTCCGTCCAAAGGGGGTGCTAAAACCACCGAAGAAAGATTCAAAAATATCTCCTAACCCGCCAAATCCAAAATCGGGAAAACCTTCCGCAACATCTACCCGGCCATAGCGATCATACCTGCTCCTTTTCTCAGGGTCGGAGAGAACCTGGTGGGCCTCGTTTATTTCCTTAAATTTGTCTTCGGCTCCTGGCTCACTATTGCGGTCAGGATGATACAGTTTCGCTAACTTGCGAAACGTCTTCTTAATTTCCTCATCACTAGCGTTTCGAGGCAATCCCAGCACTTCATAATAATCTTGTTTTATCGCCATAACCTTTAAGTATAACCCTTAAATGGCTATACTGACAACTTTTAGCTACTGAACTAAAAATATTCGACATATTGAGAAGTGCTATAATCATGGGGCCGTGAAACAGCAGATTGAAAAAATCCTCCGTCATCGTAAGAAAGAAAAAATCACCCGCGAAAACCTTAAAGCTTCAGCAGTACTTATACCTATTTTTTATAACCAGGGCCAATATCATATCCTGTTTACCGAAAGGAGCGATGCGGTAGTCTTTCACAAAGGGCAGGTCTGCTTTCCCGGAGGAACCCAGGAGCCATCTGATTCCAGCTTGCTCCAAACTGCCCTCAGAGAGTGTGAAGAAGAGATAGGTTTAGAGGCTAAAGATATTGAAATTTTAGGGGAGCTTGACGATATCCTGACCTTTGTCACTAACTATGTTATTTCGCCTTTTGTTGCCTTCATACCTCATCCTCACTCTTTGAAGACAAATGGCAGAGAAGTCAAGGGAGCCTTTTCTGTTCCCCTGTCATTTTTGATGGATGAAGCCAATTTCAAGCAAGATTCTTATGCCTATGAATATGAGGGGCATATCATCTGGGGGGCTACCGCCAGGATTTTAAGACAGTTCATCGGTTTGTTGAAATCTGAGAAT
This sequence comes from Dehalococcoidia bacterium, assembly GCA_035530115.1. Classification (GTDB taxonomy): domain Bacteria; phylum Chloroflexota; class Dehalococcoidia; order GIF9; family AB-539-J10; genus RBG-13-51-36. The sequence goes on from DATKVL010000198.1 coordinate 2,698, forward strand.
GGGGCCCGATAATAGTCATTTCTTCTCTTTAGCCTTGACTTTAATTGCTTTGGGCTTTACTTCTTCAGCTTTGGGTATAGTGAGAGTTAGAACGCCATCCTCCATCGTTGCTTCAGCCTTGTCTGGCTTAAGCCCGCTGGGAAGGACCACGCTTCGGGAAAAAGCACCGTAGCGTCTCTCTTGGTACAGGTAGTCTTCTCTCTTGACCTCCTGTTCCGCTTTGCTCTCCCCCTTGATAATCAAGGTTTCGCCAGTGATATCAATGCTGACATCCTCCGGCTTCAACCCCGGCAAAGCTGCCTTCACCACCATCTCGTTGGGGGTCTGGTAGATATCCAGGGTTGGAGCTCCTACTCCATTAAGTGTGCTGAGAATGCGCGAGGGTCGGACAAAACTGTCGTCAAACAGCCTGTCCATTGCCTGTCTCAGGCTCATAAGTTCAGTAAAGGGATGCCATCTCTCTATAGCCATTTATCTCGCCTCCTTTCTTTGTTTTTTTACTGAGCCCCACTCTCAGTTCATTAATATTATAAGAAGGTTAAACACTTTTGCCAAGTCTCTTCGGAATTTGTTTAAGGACATTTGACAAATTTCTTAAGGAATTTTATAATTACGTAAAACCATTAGGGGAAGAGAGATGGCAGGCAAGGACTATTATCAAATTCTAGGTGTGAGTAGGAATGCTTCAGAAAAGGAGATCAAGCAGGCCTACCGCCGTTTGGCTCGCAAACACCATCCTGACCTCAACCCCGGCGACAAATCGGCTGAGGCAAAATTTAAGGAGATAAACGCGGCTTATGAGGTTCTTTCTGATCCGGAAAAACGGAAGAAATATGACCAATTTGGTGAACAATGGGAATATGCTGAGCAATTTGCTAAATCCGGGGGACAGGAGAGAATCCGATGGGATTTCAACAGAGGTGGCACAACTTTTGAATATGGTGATCTGAGCGGCTTTGGCGACATTTTTTCAAGTTTATTCGGCGATTCTGGTGTAGGCTCCAGGATGAGGCGTGGATCACAACGTGGTCAGGATGTAGAGTCCACCATCGAGGTAAGTCTTGAAGAGGCTTACCATGGCTCCATGCGTGTTATACAGCTTCAGATCGAGGAGCCCTGTGCAGCTTGCGGCGGCACGGGCAGAGTGGGCAATAGAGTCTGTACTATTTGCAATGGTGCCGGTGGTAAAGTAATTCCCAAGCGTCTGGAGGTTAAGATTCCAGCGGGAGTTAGAGATGGCTCGAGGATTCGTATAGCGAGGGAAGGTGGGCCCGGTCATGCCGGGGGCAACAAGGGCGACCTCTATCTCGTAGCGAAGGTTCTGCCCCATAAGCTCTTTGAGCGCAAAGGAGATGACCTTTACACTGAGGTCTCAGTGCCTTTAGCAACCGCCATATTGGGTGGCGAGGTCGGATTACCCACTTTGAATGGCAATCTATCTCTTAAAATTCCACCGGAGACTCAGAACGGCAGGGTTTTCCGCATGGCAGGGAAGGGCATGCCCCAGCTAGGCAATAATAAGTACGGCAATATGTTCGCCAAGGTAAAAGTAGTTCTGCCCACCAATTTGACCGAGGAGGAAAAAAAACTATTTGAGAGATTGCGGTCTCTGCGACCCACATAAAGCGAGGTGCCACGATGATGTACTGGGAATCCAAACCAAGATATGTAATAAGCATAGCCGCCAGGATGATAGGCATAGAAGCTCACACATTGCGTTATTACGAAAGGCTGGGGCTGGTACAGCCAGAGCGTTCAAGTGGCAATATACGTCTCTATTCGGAGGAAGACGTTGACCGCTTGCGCTATATTAAGGCTCTGATGAGCGATTGTGGCGTTAATTTGGCTGGAGTGGAGGTGGCGTTGAGGTTGATGCAACGGATGAAAGAGATGCAACAGCAACTTGAGGAAATGGAGAGAAAAATTAAGAAAGTTGCCGAAGCTGAAATAGAAGACATAATAGAGGACATAATAGAAGACGCAGAATGGAAGGAGGTGTAGAAAGTTGAAACCAGAGAGATTTACTGAGCAAGCGCAAGAGGTTCTAGGGGCCTCACAGGAGCTAGTTCGGCGCTATCGCCATAACCAGTGGGATGTGGAGCATATTCTATTAGCCTTACTGGAGCAGGAAAAGGGAATAACTGGGGACATATTACAGATGCTAGGTGTAGATATCGAAGCGGTAAAACAGCGAGTAGGAGCAACGCTTGAAAGTTTCCCCAAAATAGCTTACGAAGCAGCGCAAATTTATGCTACCCCGCGGATTTCCGCTCTTCTCGAAAATGCCAACAGGGAGGCCGACAGGCTCAAGGATGAGTTTGTCAGCACTGAGCATTTGCTCATTGCTATTGCCGGGGAAACCAAAGGTGAAGCCGCAACAATTCTAGCTGAATCTGGCGTTAACCAGGAAAAGATTTATCAAGCCTTGCAGAAAATTCGTGGCGGACATCGAGTTACCGACCGTCAAGCGGAAAGCAAATACCGCTCCCTGGAAAAATACGGGCATGACCTCACGGAGTTAGCTCGTCAGGGCAAACTTGACCCTGTAATCGGGAGGGAAAACGAAATCAAACGTGTGACGCAAATACTTTCCCGGCGCACCAAGAACAATCCCGTGATTATCGGCGACGCCGGCGTGGGCAAGACGGCCATTGCTGAGGGATTAGCTCAGAAGATTGTCGCTGAAGATGTTCCCGATTCTCTCAAAGGGAAAAAGGTGGTGGCTTTAGACATGGGAGCGCTGGTGGCGGGAAGCAAATTCCGCGGTGAGTTTGAGGAAAGGTTGAAGGCAGTTTTAGATGAAGTCAAGCAAGCAGCCGGTGAAGTTATTATGTTCATTGACGAGCTTCACACCGTGGTGGGAGCCGGGGCTGCCGAAGGAGCAATCGATGCCAGTAATATGCTAAAGCCGGCACTGGCTCGTGGTGAGATTCAATGTATCGGGGCTACTACACTCGACGAGTATAGAAAGCGTATTGAAAAAGATAAAGCTCTGGAGAGACGTTTCAGCCCTGTTTATCTTGATGAACCTAGCGTAGAAGCCACCATAGAGATGCTGAGAGGACTTCGTCCCAGATATGAAGCACATCACAAAATAAAAATCGAGGATTCCGCTCTGGTAGCTGCTGCCAAGCTGAGCCAGAGATATATATCCGATAGATTCTTGCCCGACAAGGCAATTGACTTGATCGACGAAGCAGCCAGCAAGCTACGCATCGATATGGAAAGCGCTCCCGAGGAAGTTAAAACACTGGACCGGAAGATGAAGCACCTGATTGATGAAGAGGAGGCGGCTTCGCAACGAGGGGACTATCAGAAAGCTACCGAATTGAAGGCGGAAAGGATACGTTTGGAACAAGAGTACGACCAAGCTAAACTAAAGTGGCAAAAAGAAAAGAAAATCGACAGTGTGGTAGATGAGGAGGATATTGCCGGACTGGTTGCCCAGTGGACGGGCATACCCGTTTCCCGGATGCTGGAAGCGGAAACTGATAAATTAGTTCACATGGAGGAAAGGATTCACCAGAGGGTAGTGGACCAGGAAGAGGCAGTGGTTGCCGTTTCCGAGGCTATCAGGCGGGGCCGAGCCGGACTCAAGGACCCCAAACGTCCTATTGGCAGCTTCATTTTCCTTGGCCCTACCGGCGTGGGGAAAACCGAGCTAGCTCGTGCCTTAGCCGAGTTTCTCTTTGACGACGAAGACGCTATGGTAAGACTGGACATGTCGGAATATATGCAAGAACATACTGTATCCCGTCTTATCGGAGCACCACCGGGGTATGTGGGCTATGAGGAAGGGGGACAATTGACCGAGGCAGTGCACCGTCGTCCCTATCGAGTCATCCTGTTCGACGAGGTGGAAAAGGCTCATCCCAACGTCCTTAGCATATTGTTGCAGCTACTGGAGGATGGCAGGCTTACCGATGGGCATGGCCGGACTGTGGACTTCAAAAACACAGTGGTAATCATGACCAGTAATCTGGGCAGCAAAGAATTCCAGCGTGGAGGTATAGGTTTTCTTCGTAAAGAGGAAGGCGACGAAGAAAAAATGAGGACCGATATGCAAAGCGCCTTAAAGGAAAACTTACTTCCCGAGTTACGCAACAGGATAGATGATGTCATCATATTCCACCCTCTAACTAAAGAGCACTTGAAGAGCATCGTTGACCTGTTTATTCGTGAAGTAGAACGGGGGTTGGCTGAGCGTAAGATTAAGCTTGAAGTGAATGAAGAAGCCAAAGCCTGGTTAGCTCAGAAAGGCTATGAACCTTTATACGGAGCTCGCCCTCTGCGCCGGGCTATTCAAAAGTATGTGGAAAATCCCATATCGACCAAGATATTGCAGGGCGAGTTCAAGGAAGGAGATACCATAGCTATTAGCTTGGAGGAGGATAACCTGAGCTTCGCTGCTCTGAAAGCAGCCAGGGCAAAAACTAAATAGGAGGTTGTTCAGCAACTCGCTCTCCTCCACAACCTTTTTCCTGTGCCACGCTGAGCCCTCAGCTTCCTGTCATCCCCTTTGACGCCTATGAATAAAGCTGGTAAGCTAAGAACCTCAAAGGAGACCTGAAGATGCCTGGTAAAGTGGATATGGATAAAATCGTTTCTCTGTGTAAGCGGAGGGGGCTTGTTTTCCCCAGCAGCGAAATATATGGCGGTTTAGCTAGCTGTTGGGATTATGGCCCTATGGGGGTG
>DATKVL010000199.1:0-3625 GCA_035530115.1 Dehalococcoidia bacterium
CTTCAATGTCGGCGGTTGATTTGACCGTTACATTCAATTTGCAAAGCAGAATTGACGACCAACTTGCTGCCGCCGCAACCATGAATGTTTACTATGGTGTTGCCCCTACAAGTCCGACATACATTACCCCTGCTGGTTCTGTTGCCGTAAGTTCTGAAATAACAGGGTTGATTACTGGATCTGTTACGGTAGTATTCCCTGCACCAGGATATTATGTTGTTGCTGCGAAAAATATTACAGCGGGTGGAACGCCGTCATTGTTTGCCAAAGAAACGACAATCTGGGTTGGTACTGAACAACCTCCTGGACCAACGAATATTAAAGCTGACGTAATTCGCGCTGCGCCAGAGAAGCCAGTGGAGGATTCATAATGTCAAGGCAAGTTCTTAAGGTTTCGAATTCCCTTGACCGCAAAGGGTACCAGTTAATTGTTGACCTATACAGCGGTAAATACTCTGGTTCTATTGTTGAAGAATCGCATCCGGGACTAAGATACGCCACTGAAGTAGTCAGGGTTCTTGGGGAACAATATAGCTATTGTTATATCGGAGTTCCTGTAGATACGTGGGGCGCAGAATGGGCACCTGCCGTTGCCTTGCAACAGGGTGGACCAGCGGGACGAGTTAAACTAAGATCAAGAGCAAAAGTATCAATGTTGGATTATAACGGTTATTCTATACCGCTATTGGTCGGATATTTAACCCAGTATGCCCATACCTTAGACGAGGATTCCGTTGTTGGTATGGTAATAGACGACAGATGGCTCTTGTCCAAGGTAAGTGCGTGGGGCGCTGTAGTATATGACCCATACTTGGGAACGTCTTGGCATGATGGACCACGGCCTCTCGTATTCAACTGGAATGGTTACCCTGATTGTTTAGATACGCCAGCGGGTCCAAGGTTTGCCCCTGGTCATTTGTTTGGGTGGAAAAAGCAGGCCGAAATTGAAAACAAAAACGAACCTGCAAAAGGTAAAGCTCTTTATAAAGCCAGATCATGGACCTGTGCAGATATCGTGGAATATTTGCGTGACATATATTACGACGGCAAGTTCCCGTCTGGCGGCAAGGACTATGGTAATACACAACTGAGTCAATTCATTGATTGGCCGAAGTCTTTTGGAAATCAAAGGAACTTTACCAGGGTAGCAAGAAACTTCAAACTTGAAAACCTTGACCTGGCCGAATGTCTTGGAAGAACATTACGCAAAGCTGGACCATTTGAACTACAATGTAATCCAGTGGGTTGGAGGGGTCAGCTTGGAATAGTCCAAGTTAACTCACGGTATGGCGGAACGATCCTAACAGGTCCAAGATACGGATCGAACAGCAATGGCGGAGACATTGCCGACGCCCTACAGGACCACAACAGGATATCTGGTGGTACTGTTGTTGAATCTATTGTCGGAATATTTGACGACGTTGTAATCGCCGGTGACGCTCCAGCGGTAGAACATGAATTTACCCACGGGGTTGGGGCAGATGTAGTAGAACTTGAAAACGCATGGACAAGTATCGAAGAGGATGCTTTCAAGCAAATAGTAACAGACAACGGAAGCAATGCCGCCGCGTTTCTTATGGCTACTCTATCATACCCAAAAGTGTATGCTGCGTATAAGGTCTCTAAGTATTGGATTGCTTACAAACAGACAAGGTTTGCTGACATTCCGCCTCCTGCAAGTCCTAGGTTTTTGGCTAGACTATTATCTTCTTATTCAACTGGTGATACGAACCCAAGGAACTGGAACCCACGCGATATTATCCTGGAAGTTTATGACGAGAATGTCGATCCTCCTGTTTGGAGACCTTGTTCTAGATATGACAACCTTACAATCATTGACGACGGTACAGCGTTCCAGGTTACTGCTTTAAGGGATACTGGCGACCATGATACATTTCGTTCTACGGAATATGACCCCACTACTTTCGTTGCAGCGAAACTAAGGATAACTTGCGCAGTTGAACGTGAATTCAGAATAACTGGTATCGCCAAAGACGACCCAAACAACATATCGAAACGGGTCAATAATGGTAATGAACGGTTCACGTTCCTGAGCGTCGCCTCAGACGGAGATTACGTTCATTGGGAAAGAACGGGGGCCTGGCCAACAGGACATTCTGGAGATCCAAACGAAGCCCTTCTTTTCCCGGACGCATGTGAAACTGCTTCCGATAAGTTCATATTCAGCGACCTTGATGATACGTATGGCGGAACCGCAAGATTGCCAAGACATGCCGCCCATAGGAACAAGGACGTAAAAAAACTGGACTACCACGGGATATTGACAATGCATACTTGGAATCCTCATATCAAGCCTGGTATGCAGGTTCTTGTAGATTCCGGGGGTAATGCTATAGTTCCAAGCGCGGTAGTTCGTTCGGTTAAATTCAATTCCCAAACACAAGCGCAAGAAGTCGAACTTATCGCAGGGGACAACTCACGTATCTATGATATGCCGTTGTCTGTTGTTGACCAGACTGCTGGTGGGTCTGCTAATAGCACCGGTGCTACAACTCCGAAGACTAGCCCAACAATAGCAACCGCTAGTGCTACCCAGGACATAAGTGTAGTTTCTTCTGCAAACGATCAAGCCAGGTCCGCTGGATCGTCTACAACAAGCGAAACGTCCAGTTCCAAGGGTAATAATACCGAAACGCCAGAACAGGAGCAGAAGCGGACCGAACGGGATATTGTCTGGAGCATTGCGCAAAGCGGAAGAAACGCCGCTTGGGACCGCAAAGACGAGGCGGAAGCTCAGAGGGTCAAGTCTTCAATTAGAACTGGGGACCAAATGAGTCAAGGTCCGAACGAGAGTAATTATTCTTCAGAGGCTGCCCAAAGAAAGCGCGATACCAAGGAACAGGGAATGGTTGAGAAGGCACTTCGGAAGTCTGTTCAGACCACGAAAGAAGAACAAGAAACTGAATAACAATGCACCCTAATCATAGCTTAGGCAGATACAATCAAGAGTTTCGCAGGGGTGAATATCCTTGGCATATTCGCCCCGGTCAAACTCTTGAAGGAGGTCTCGGTATGGGCCTGGCATATGCCCTTCCGACTATTTCCGCGTCTAATCCCACTGGAGGTCCGACCACAGTCGTTGGCGACAGGGTAGCCATTACAGGCGATGTTCCGCTTCCGAACCTGACAACTTATTGCAGTGTTGTTCCTATTTCATTGTCTATCGTTTCAACACGGTCGGTAACAGACCGTGTTGGTGCTTGGACTGGTACTTCTGAAATGAAGCTGCTTTTTTACAGCGGAATATCCCCAGCCCCACAGGTCGGATCTGCGTCGCTGTACATAACCAGGACCACGCAGAATGCGAGTATCCGGTATGTGATTTTTAACGCCGAATCCGGAAACGCAGATAGCGATGTTTTTTCAAGATCAATTAACCGTTCTGGCGCGACCCATGTCGCGATACAATGTGTCGTAACTAAATCAATAGTTGTCGGCTCATACAAGTTATTGTTTTCGTGGGACCTATGAAATGATTAACAGAAGAAGATCCGGTTCGAATTTAATCCGTCCAGTCGTAGTAGGTGGGATTGGTGAAGGCCGTATCATGTTGGAAAACTATAAATTCGAATCCGGCGGGAATTATGAGGCAGGATACGAAAAG
>DATKVL010000200.1:0-3606 GCA_035530115.1 Dehalococcoidia bacterium
CGCCTTCTTGATGCCGACGATAATGAAATTGCCTCAGCAAAGCCGTTCCCGTTCTACAATTATGGTTATGATGTCGGTGTAGTAGCTTTTTACCTTGAGCCAGACGAGGCTCCAACCTGGAAGAGCAGTTTATCGGTACAAATAATCGGGAATCCCTTAATTGAATGGGTAGGAGACCCACCAGTTACTAGCACAAATAGCATGACTTGGAATACTGGTACGACGGAGGAAATACAAAAACTTGTATCAGCTAAGATAATCTACCTCGCTACCCAACTTGAGCATGCCTGGTCGATCGAGATGACCGCTGTCGCAGGGAGTATGGCTATACTGAGTGATACCGGCGCCTCTTATTTCTTGAGGGTGGTACCCCATCTGACTGAAGTTGCTCCTTATGTCTTGGGGCAGTACACCTTCACTCCTGAATATCCAGAGGGTAAGCCGTCGGAGGATACATACGCCAACACTCTCATAGAGGCACTGGATGGTACTATCTTTGATTTGAGCGGACCGGCAAGGTCCCTCCAAACATCCCCGGGTGTCCTGGCTGCTGGCATCTATTATCCACTTGTGGTCGCCTTCTTCATACTATTATTAAGCAAGAAGAAGCTGAACAAGGGTACGATGTTTCTTGTGTGGCCTTTCATAATTGCCGGCTCTTTCATCGGGGTGCCGCTAATTGTCACGATAGTTCTTGCGTTTATATCCTTTGTTAGCACCACCTGGGTAATTTACAAGGGAACTAATTAGACATGGTTAAAAGATTATTCATACCGCTTCTGATAGCAATATTCGGCCTTATGATGGCTGGCCCGGTCCTCGCTGCCTACTATGTGGACATTGATGTTACCGAGAGCAATGGAACGAGCTACGATATGCTCCCCATGCTGGTGACCATGGATGTTGATTACCTGGCAGAGTACGGTTTTATTTCTGAGAATGGCCTAGATGTGCGGATAAAAAACAGCCAGGGCAACGGTGTCCCCTTCATGCTTGCTGAGGATAAGGTTATATTTGCCTCCGATATCACCGGGGATATGGTGAGTAGATTCCAGTTGACTACCGGTAATGCCCTGCTTGACAACTTTGCTGTTTGTACTGGTGACGGCGGCTATGTTACTATTGCCGATCATGCTGATCTGGAACCGTCGGACGATTTCGAGATAGAGTTCGACGGCTATATAGATACTAGCCCTGTATATGATTATCCGGCTGTCGAAAGTACCGCTACAAGTGAGGATGATGGGACTACCCATGATATAGACTTACCTAGCGATATAGAGTCCGGCGATTTATTGCTTATATGTTTTGCTGCCTATCATGAGGACTATACGCGTATTCTAACATGGCCGAGCGGCTGGACGAGCCTTGTTAATGAGTCCGATAATAACGTAATTAGCGGCGTCGCATACAGAATATCTACCGGCACCGAGTCAAGTCCAGTTACAGCCACTACAGACGATACCTGTGAGAGCGTACATCATAGTTATAGGATAACCGGCTATACCGGAGTGCCAGAGGCCGCTACCACTACTACTACAGTAGCCAACGCTAATCCAGATCCGCCAAGTTTAACTACATCTTGGGCGGCTAAAACTCTCTGGCTGGCCGGCTTTGGCGGCGGCTCGACAAATAAAAGGACTCTATCAGGCATACCGACTAATTATGCCGACGAGTTATATACCGTTACAGAATCTTCCTCATTATCGGATTATGCGCATATCGGCAGCGCTCGCAGAGAATACAATTACATTACAGATAATCCAGATACCTATACCCTATCTGGCAATATATTCTGGCTCGCGTGGACGGTAGCTATATGCGGCAGCCACACCCCTATAGTAATTAAAGACGGCGCTATTGCAATTATCGGCGGCAACGATGCTGTAGAGGCAACGATATACGACTCTCCAACTAAAACAGTAACCGCAACGGTAGCGGCCGGCGAGTATACGGTTATCGTCGGCGCAGACTCTACTAACCTCTATATCAAGATAGACGGCGATACAAAAGATACAGAGGCACTATCCGGCGCGTCGGTTCCGGATAGTGCTAACGACTGGCTGTTAACATTTACCTATGCTAATTACTATAAACATACGACGTCTGATACGCTGCGGCTAACCTATCAGCCGGACGATATCATAACCGGCAATACGCTGCCTAACGAACTGGACGCCGGCACTTATGATGGTACGATAACATGGGGATCAAACCCTGCGGGCATAAGCATATCAACGTCGGGGCTATCAACTGAAGAGACATATTATATTGAGGATATTGACAGCGGGATCCGGGACATTATCTCGCCCGAGCCAGCGGAGCTCATCAGCGGTGTGAACCTTGAGAGGCTGGAGAGCAACCCACTCCATCTGCTGGTAGAGGTCATTGTGGCTGCCAGCGGTGGCGCACTGACAGTAAGCCTCGTCTGGATAGGCGGCGCCTGGTTCTTATTCATTGCGGCGCTAATAGGTGTCTTTATAGGGTCAAAACAAAACCTTGTATTCACAGCCACGGTAGGGCTTGGATTAAGTATCCTGTTCTACTTTATGGGCATATTCGACTACTGGGTAATCATTATCTTCGGCTTCGGTACCGTAGCGGCTGTCATCCACGAAAGGATGCCCACATGGTAAGGAGAAAAATTGGGACATAGGTTATTATTCGTCTTCCTGCTAGTCTTCGTGGCTACCTCAATCCTTGGCGCCATAATGCAGGGCGGGGGTGGCATCGTCTCCACCGTCTTGGCAGACGACATAACCACCAACGCAACTTACATACCGGCCACCGGCACAAACCTGTTCGCAGACAAGGATATAATCACGATCGGCAATGAGGATCTCCTGTACTCGTCCAAGAACGCAACAGGCTTCTTAGTTGATATTGGCTACCGGGGCTATGGCGACACTACTGCCGAGGCCCATAGTGCTGGCAGCCGGATTTACTCACAAGAGGCCGGCGTGCTAAACAGCGCCCTGGGATTTAACATCGCGGTTGAAGCCGAGACTGGAGGCTACTGGGGCATAATCACAATACCCATCAATTTCTTTACGAAAACATTGCCCCACTTGATCATGCTCAATGCGAACTTCCTCAAGATTCCAGAACTCAGCATTATAGCCATCTTCTGGATGGTGGCCGGCATTGCATTGCTTGTCATACTGTCGATACATATTGCCCCGATCGCCGTTAGCCTTGTGACTGGTATATTCGGATTGATAAGGAGATAGAGTATGGAGTTATGGAAGATATTGGAGTTGGCCTTTGCCTTGGCTGCTGTGAGTGGCTGTATTGCCCTTATCATAAATAGATTCCACCTCATCGAGAGGGCAGAGGACCAAGAATGGCGCAACTACTTGATAGAGGCAAAAGCCCCACACCAGTGAACCCCGAGGCCAAGTGGATCAGGCTTCAGGAGATTGGGCTGGCCCAATTCATCGCCTTGCCCTTTGTCCCATTGCTTGACTACGTGATTGAGATAAATACCTTTGTCGTGTTGATATTTCTCGCTCTCGGAACGAGTGGCTATTGCTGCTTCCGGTACGGTTATGATAAGCGGCGAGAGCTGAAGGACCAGGAAGATGATTGCTCAAAATGCCCATAATG